>NZ_JAAKZX010000199.1 GCF_011045025.1 Streptomyces ureilyticus | reverse complement strand
GGCCTCCCCCGACACCTACACTCCTTAGATCGTCGGCAGCGTCTGATGTGTATAAGAGACAGCCCCCGGCCCACGCCCCGGCCTCGTCGGCGAGCAGGTAGGACGTGGTCAGCGCCGGTGCGACGAACAGCCCCGCGACGGCCATGGCGGCGGAGAGCGTCACGAGACCCGGTGCCCAACCGGCCGCGCCCAGAGCGAGAGCCAGGCCGACCGCCAGCAGCGGAAGCCGAATACGGGCGGACACACGCCAGTTGACGGCGCCGTTCAGGAGTCCGCCCACCGCACTGCCCGCCGACAGGGCGGCGAGCACCCAGGCGACGGTGTCGTCCCCGTGCTGCCGCTGCTCGGCGAAGGCCAGCACCAGGAGTTCGACGGCGCCCAGCGCGAGCCCCACTCCTCCGGCGACCACGACGGGTTGCAGCAGCCCACGCCAACCTCGCATCCGCAGACGTACGCGCGACGCCCGTACGGCCACGCCCCGCACGGCCGGAGACATGGCGAACCCGAGAGTCCCGGCCCCCACCAGCACGGCGCTGACGGCGACCCCGGCCGCGGGAGGCGCGAACCCGACCACCAGCCCCACCAGCAGCGGGCCGGTCACGAACGTCAGCTCTTCCGCGCCTCCGTCCAGGCTGTAGGCACGCTGCAACAACCGCCGGTCCGCGATGAGTTCACCCCATACGGCACGCATGGCGGCTCCGAGCGGCGGCGTACAGCTCCCGGCGGCGACGGCGACCACCCCCAGCAGCGCGGGCGGCGCACCCGGCCGCCAGCCCACCGCGGCCAGCACGCCGAGCAGCCCGGCGTACAGCCCGGCCATGGGCAGCAGCGCCCGGCGCGGACCGTGCCGGTCGATCAGGGCCGCCCGCAGGGGCGTCAGAAACACACTGGCAGCTCCGAAGAGCGCCATCACGGTGCCGGCCACCGCGTACGACCCGGTGGCCCGGCTCACCGCCAGCATCACGGTCAGCGAGACCATCCCGTACGAGAGCCGGCCGACGACGGCGGCGGTGAAGGTGCGCTTGGCACAGGGCATGCGCAGAACCGCGGCATACGAAGGCCGCGTTGAAGACGCAGACATGCGAAGAGTTCCTCAAGGAGAGGGCGCCGAGACGGGCGCCCGGGCAACCAGGGACGCCTGATCGCCGCGACGACGGCGCCGCTACGCAGCCGATCGCGGCCCGGGGCGGGCCCTATGCCAAGAGGAGAAACACGCGGTCAACGTAACAGCGGGTGCCGGAAGTTGACTACCGGGGCCCACCCCCGGCCGGTGCCAGGCGCCGACGGCCGCTGGCCTCCGGGCCCGTCGAGCGCGGTCAGCACGGTGGTGGGCTCAGTCGGGGTGCTCGGCACCGGGTGCTGCGTACTGCTGGTGCTCGAGGTGCGGCGTACGGGACGTACGGCGGGCGTCGGGGACCGATCCGCGAGACGGGGCTGACCAGGATATGACCGGCCGGTAGGGTCTTTGCCGTGCCGAAGCCGCTCAGTCTTCCTTTCGATCCCATCGCCCGCGCCGACGAACTCTGGAAGCAGCGCTGGGGGTCCGTGCCGTCCATGGCCGCGATCACCTCGATCATGCGCGCGCACCAGATCCTGCTGGCCGAGGTCGACGCGGTCGTCAAGCCGTACGGGCTGACGTTCGCGCGCTACGAGGCACTCGTACTGCTCAACTTCTCCAAGGCCGGCGAACTGCCGATGTCCAAGATCGGCGAACGGCTCATGGTGCACCCCACGTCGGTGACGAACACCATCGACCGGCTGGTCAGGTCGGGCCTGGTGGACAAGCGGCCCAACCCCAACGACGGGCGCGGCACGCTCGCCTCCATCACCGACAAGGGCCGCGAGGTCGTCGAGGCGGCCACCCGCGACCTGATGGCGATGGACTTCGGGCTCGGCGCGTACGACGCGGAGGAGTGCGCGGAGATCTTCGCGATGCTGCGGCCCTTGCGCATCGCCGCGCACGACTTCGAAGAGGCGTAGCACCAGGGCGTACGGGGCCCAGGGGCGCCCGAAGATCGTACGAAACCGCCGGTTACGCTCGTTCCCATGAAAAAGAGCGTGCTGACCCGCTACCGCGTCATGGCCTACGTCACCGGTGTCCTGCTGGTCCTGCTGGTGATCGGGATGATCGGCAAGTACGTGCTCGACGTGGACGGCGCCGCGGACTTCACGCGCGTGGTCAGCATCGCGCACGGCTGGCTGTACGTCGTCTACCTGATCTTCGCCTTCGACATGGGCTCCAAGGCGAAGTGGCCGGTACCCAAGCTGCTGTGGGTGCTGCTCGCGGGCACGGTGCCGACGGCCGCCTTCTTCGTGGAGCGCAAGGTCACGCACGAGCTGGAGGCCAAGGTCGTCGACGACCCGGCCGCCGTGGCCAAGGCCTGAACCTTCACCGAGACCTGAGTCACTACCGCCATGGAGCAGTCCGTGGCGGTCTCCCATCGACATTTACTTGGACGTCCTAGTAAATTCGAAGGTATGGACGCTGACGCCATCGAAGAGGGCCGCCGACGCTGGCAGGCCCGGTACGACGCTTCACGCAAGCGTGAGGCCGACTTCACGACGCTTTCCGGCGACCCCGTGGAGCCGGTGTACGGGCCACGACCCGGAGACACGTACGACGGGTTCGAGCGGATCGGCTGGCCGGGGGAGTACCCGTACACGCGGGGGCTCTACGCGACCGGCTACCGAGGGCGGACGTGGACCATCCGGCAGTTCGCCGGGTTCGGGAACGCCGAGCAGACCAACGAGCGCTACAAGTCGATCCTCGCCAACGGCGGCGGCGGACTGTCCGTGGCCTTCGACATGCCCACGCTCATGGGGCGCGACTCCGACGATCCGCGCTCGCTCGGCGAGGTCGGGCACTGCGGGGTAGCGATCGACTCCGCCGCGGACATGGAGGTCCTGTTCAAGGACATCACGCTGGGTGAGGTCACGACCTCGATGACGATCAGCGGGCCGGCCGTTCCCGTCTTCTGCATGTACCTGGTGGCCGCCGAGCGCCAGGGCGTCGACCCCGCCGTCCTGAACGGCACGCTCCAGACGGACATCTTCAAGGAGTACATCGCGCAGAAGGAGTGGCTCTTCCAGCCCGAGCCCCATCTCCGCCTCATCGGCGACCTGATGGAGCACTGCGCCTCGAAGATCCCCGCGTACAAGCCGCTGTCCGTCTCCGGCTACCACATCCGTGAGGCCGGCTCGACGGCCGCGCAGGAGCTGGCGTACACGCTTGCCGACGGCTTCGGTTACGTCGAGCTGGGCCTGTCCCGCGGCATGGACGTGGACGTCTTCGCACCCGGCCTGTCCTTCTTCTTCGACGCGCATCTCGACTTCTTCGAGGAGATCGCCAAGTTCCGGGCGGCGCGGCGGATCTGGGCGCGGTGGATGCGGGACGTGTACGGCGCGAAGTCCGAGAAGGCGCAGTGGATGCGCTTCCACACGCAGACGGCCGGTGTCTCGCTGACGGCGCAGCAGCCGTACAACAACGTGGTGCGTACGGCGGTCGAGGCGCTGGCGGCCGTGCTGGGTGGGACCAACTCGCTGCACACCAACGCGCTGGACGAGACGCTGGCGCTGCCGAGTGAGCAGGCGGCCGAGATCGCCCTTCGTACGCAGCAGGTGCTGATGGAGGAGACCGGGGTCGCCAACGTGGCGGATCCGCTGGGCGGTTCATGGTTCGTCGAGCAGCTGACGGACCGGATCGAGGCGGACGCCGAGAAGATCTTCGAGCAGATCAGGGAGCGGGGGCTCAGGGCCCACCCGGACGGGCAGCACCCCATCGGCCCCATCACCTCCGGGATCCTGCGGGGTATCGAGGACGGCTGGTTCACCGGGGAGATCGCCGAGTCCGCCTTCCAGTACCAGCAGGCTCTGGAGAAGGGCGACAAGCGGGTGGTCGGGGTGAACGTCCACCACGGCTCTGTGACCGGTGACCTGGAGATTCTGCGGGTCAGCCACGAGGTGGAGCGGGAGCAGGTACGGGCACTCGCCGACCGCAGGTCGGGCCGCGACGAGGCGGCCGTCCGCGGCGCCCTGGCCGCCATGCTGGCCGCCGCGCGGGACGGCTCGAACATGATCGAGCCGATGCTGGACGCGGTACGGGCGGAGGCGACCCTGGGCGAGATCTGCGACGCCCTCCGGGAGGAGTGGGGGGTTTATACGGAGCCGGCGGGGTTCTAGCGTCGGCGGTGCTGTCCGCTGAGGGCGGTGAGGGGTTTTGTTCCCCTCGCCGCCCTTTTGCGTGCCGACTTGATGCGTGCCTTGCTGCGTGATCCGTCCGGTTTCCCTGCCCGAACCCCGCGTACGGATGGTGAAGTGGCCGTCACAGCAGGTGAGTTCGGGGCGGTAGACTTCAGCACGTGACGCGTCCGATGGGCGCGTCCTCCCTTCACTCCGGGCCCCTCCTCTTCGGGGCCCGGCCCGACGAGTGCGGTCCCGGGACCGTGACTGGCCGCCTCACGTCGAAGGGAGGACGCCCCCGCATGGGCTGTCACGAGGAGCAGAAACCGACTCTCGTCATGCGGCTGATCCGGCTCTTGCCGGAGCGCGCTGCGAAGCACGCGAGGAGGTGGCTGCTCTGGTGGCTCACCAGGTAGCCGGATATCCCCACACGGCTTGGGGATATCCGACAGGCTCCTGTTGAGCCGGGGCCCCCTTCGGAGTTAGCCGCTCCGGCGGGGGCCCTTCTCTGGTGGCTCAGCAGCTAGCCAGATATCCCCAACCAGGATGGGGACATCCGACTGGCTCCTGGTGAGCTTGGGCAGCCGCCTGACTAAAGCATCACGGTCCTCAGACGGCACCCTCTGCATCCAAGTACAGCACACCAGCCCCCCACCCAGCCCACGATCAGCCACTGTTCACGCAACCGCCCGCCGCGCGGACAGGTCGCCGGGCACACCCAGGCCGAGGTGTTCGAACTGGGCGGCGGGATCCACGAGTCGAGCGGTCTCAGGTCGTTGCCGAAGCGGTCAGTCCGTTCAGCAAGAGCCTCGTGAAGCTCCGCGTCCAGTCCGCGTCGACGGGCTCTGCGCTCACCAGGGCCCGGTGCACCACCGCGCCCGCGATCACGTCGAAGATGAGGTCCGCGGTGCGAGCCGCGGCTTCGGGGTCGTTGTCTTCCGGCAACTCCCCGCGCTGCTGGGCGCGGGCGCGGCCCTCCAGGACGAGGAGTTTCTGGCGTTCGACGATCGACGAGCGGATGCGGTCGCGCAGTGCGTCGTCGCGGATCGACTCCGCTACCACCGACATCAGGCCGCTCTTCGCCTCCGGTCGCGCCAGGATCGCCGCGAACTGGAGGACGACGCCCTCGACATCCGCCGCGAGGTTGCCGCGGTCGGGGAGTTCGAGTTCGTCGAAGAGGGCGGCCACCGCGTCCACGACCAGTTCGTTCTTGCCCGCCCAGCGGCGGTAGAGGGTCGTCTTCGCGACGCCCGCGCGCGTTGCCACATCGCCGAGCGTCAGTTTGGACCAGCCCAGTTCGACCAGTGCCGCCCGCGTCGCCGCCAGGATCGCCGCGTCCGCGGTGGCGCTGCGCGGGCGGCCTCCTGTGGCGCGTGGGGCGGAAGTGCGGCTCTGCATCCGGTGACCATATCGGGCGGCTCCTGTGACTTGAGAAGGGCAGGCAGGGTGAGGGAGATCACCGGGAGTCGGTTCCGCGGGCGGTTCCAGATCCAGTTACGCTACGGCTCGTAGCGAAAGCTTGCTTACGAGCGATGACCACAGCCTGCTTACGAGCCATGACCACAGCGACGACCACGCTGCGCCAGGTGGGGACCCGGCGTCGAACGCCACGCGGCAGGCCCGGCTTTCGCCGTGCTTTTCCGGTACGTACGCGGAGGGGGGAAGATGAACTCATGCAGCCACGGAACATGTCCATGAGCGGAGTCGTCGACCTCTCCGCGGTGAAGGCGGCCCAGGAGGCCAAGTCGAAGGCGGAGCAGGCGCGCGCCGAAGCGGCGAAGCAGGGCGCAGGAGGCGCTGTCTCCGCCACGAGCCTTGTCATCGACGTAGACGAGGCGGGTTTTGAGCGCGACGTCCTGCAGCGCTCCACCGAGGTGCCCGTCGTCATCGACTTCTGGGCCGAGTGGTGCGAGCCGTGCAAGCAGCTGAGCCCGCTCCTGGAGCGGCTCGCCGTCGAGCACAGCGGCCGGTTCGTCCTCGCCAAGATCGACGTCGACGCCAATCAGATGTTGATGCAGCAGTTCGGGATCCAGGGAATCCCGGCTGTTTTCGCGGTGGTGGCCGGTCAGGCCCTGCCTCTCTTCCAGGGCGCCGCCCCCGAGGCGCAGATCCGGGGCACCCTGGACCAGCTCATCCAGGTCGCCGAGCAGCGCTTCGGTCTGACCGGCCTCACGGTCGACCCGGACGCCGAAGCCGGGCCGGGCGCCGAGGCCGAGGCGGCTCCCACGGTGCCGGCCGGGCCGTACGACGCGCTGCTCGAAGCCGCCGTACAGGCCCTGGACGCGGGGGACTTGGGCGGTGCGGTGCAGGCGTACAAGAACGTGCTGAGTGACGACCCGGGCAATACGGAGGCCAAACTGGGCCTTGCCCAGGCCGAGTTGCTCCAGCGTGTGCAGAACGCCGACGCGCAGCAGGTGCGTAAAGACGCCGCCGAGAAGCCGGCGGACGTACAGGCTCAAATCGCCGCCGCCGACCTGGACTTGGTGGGCGGTCATGTCGAGGACGCGTTCGGGCGGCTGGTCGACACCGTGGCGCGTACGGTCGGTGACGACCGGGACGCCGCGCGTGTACGGCTGTTGGAGCTGTTCGAGGTGGTCGGCAGTGACGATCCGCGAGTGACCGCCGCACGCAGAGCACTTGCCCGTGCCCTGTTCTGACCGGTTCTGATCTGCCGCTTGATCCACCGGGGTGACCACTGTGACCCCTGGTGCTTGAGTGAGAGATTTGTCGACTGAGCGACCCTGCGGCCGTGCTTTACCAAATCTTGGTAAACGCGGCCGCTGTTACTTGGAGTAAGTGACGGGCGGTGATCTGTCGGATTCCGTCCAAGGATCAATCGGTTTGGCACTCACCGCGGGGACACCCTGCGTCGTCGGTCGATACCGGGGGGTCGTTGTTCGGTTATCCGGCCGTTACTAGCCAGTAACGATCCCCCTTGCGGCGGCGGCGCGAATGGACCACGATCGGCCACGCTCGGTCCATTCCCGTTCCCGACAGCCAATCGGGGCAACGGGTTTCACTGGGTCCCCACCGAGTAGGAGCGGCGGCAGTGGCGTCGCTCCTTGGACAGGGGGGTCTCTGCTTGCGGGCAGAGCCTGTCCGGCAGGTTGTGCGTGAAGTGTTCAGGCGCGACCAGTGGTTGTCGCTCGGGGGTGATCGCTTGTGTTGGGGCGCCCTTCGCGCCTCTGAGTACGGGCGCTCTCCTTCCCGAGGACGTAGCACTTCTCCCATCCCTGCCCGACTGAGCCGCCGACCGGGGGCCGTCAGGGCCGGAGATGTACGTCCGAGAAGGAGGAAATATGGAGTCCCATGTGCGTGGCGGGACGAGATGGAAGCGGTTCGCCGTGGTCATGGTGCCCAGCGTGGCCGCGACCGCCGCGATAGGCATGGCCCTGGCCAACAGCGCTCTCGCCGCGTCGTTCAGCGTGTCGGGCCAGTCGTTCAAGGTGACGACCGATCAGCTTGATGGCCAAGGCTTTTCGCAGTACGGCGCCATTGACGAGGGTTACACCCTCGCCGGCAAGAAGACGATGCACCCCGTCGCCGTCTCGGCGTTCAAGACGGCGACGATCAAGAACCTGTGCCAGTCCGTCGTCACGCCGAACATCCCGGTGCTCGGCAATGTCAGCCTCGTCCTCAGGGCCGGTGGCGGTAAAACGCCGGTCGAGGCGGAGAACCTGTACATCGACGTCGCCGACCTGAAGGCCGACGCCGAGTTCCGCAACATCGACATCGGTGTGGCCGCCGGAGACGCCAGCAAGGGTCCCGGCATCGCCAAGGGCGACAAGGCGAACCCGTACGGATTCGCGCAGCAGGCCGATTCGGTCACGCTCAAGGACGTGAAGCAGACGGCGTGGGCGACCACTGCCGGAACCTTCAAGCTGAGCGGGCTTTCGATGAAGCTGTCCCCGGGTGTCAAGGAGTGCTACTAGGCACTCCGTGACGGGTGGGGGAGTCCCGCTTCCTCACCCGTCACATCTCCTTCTCGTCTTCTCGTCTTTGAAGTCCGTCTGCAGGTCGGTCGGATGTCGTTATTCGGTGTCCGTCCGGCGCCACCCGGTCCGTACACTCGCCACCCCCCACACCAAGCCCTCAGCTTTCACCTCTCACAGCAACGCCGTTCCAGGGAGCTGTTTTCCATGAGCGCCGACACTCCAGCCACGCGCAGCCAGTTCACCGACAGGCGGCTGCGTTTCCGCGCCTGGAGGGGCACCCGGCCATTCTGGGCCGGGCTGTTCATCCTGCTCGGCGGGATCCCGATCATGTACTTCCCGTACGCGAATCTCCAGATAGGTCATCTGACCCTGGCGATGGCTACGACCGCGGGTGCGGGTTCCCTGATCATCGGCGTGCTGCTGATCGTGCTCGGGATCAGCCTGTGGTTCCAGAAGCATGTGCGGGTCTTCGCCGGTGTGGCGGCGATCCTGCTGGCGCTGGTGTCCATCCCGGTGTCCAACCTCGGCGGGTTCCTCGTCGGCTTCCTGCTCGCGCTGTTCGGCGGTGCCATGGCCGTGTCCTGGGCGCCCGGCGAGGAGCCGGCGGCGGAGCCGGCCAAGACGGACCGTACGGACGAAGGAGGCGCTCCCGCGGCCATGGCGCCGGGCGGGGCGAGCGAGCCGAACGATCTGTCAGGAACGAGCCCGAGCAACGGGGCGAATGGGAGGCACCGTGCCTGAGGAGGTCCACCGCGTGGAGTCGGGAGAGCTCCGGGCGAGAACCGGGCCGCGGCATGCAGCCCCCAAGAAGCCCTTGCTGACGAGGCTGCAGATGCCCGCGGGCAAGGCGATAGCCATCGCGTCGATGCCGACGGCGATCCTCATGGGCATGGGGCTCACGCCGCTTGCCCGGGCTGATGACAAGCCTTCGGGGAAGAACCTGACGATCGACGAGTACAAGGAGTGCGTCGACGCGCTGGAGGAGGGCTCCGAGGAGGGCAAGGACGCCTCGCCCTCGCCGTCCCCCTCGACGAGCGACCCCGCGTCCGGCGACAAGTCCGAGGACAAGCAGGAGCAGGAGCAGGGCTCCTCGGGTGAGGACGCTTCGGGCGACAACTCCGCGGGCAACGGCTCGTCGGACAACGGCTCTTCGCCGGATTCAGGTTCCGACGACAAGCCCGAGACCGAGCCCGAGCCCGCCGAACCGGCTCCCGAGGAGCCCGCCGAAGAGGAGCCGGCACCGTCTCCTTCTCCGTCCGAGAGCAACCACCCGCTCGACCCGCTGGGCCTCGGCAAGGCGCTGGAGGACCTCTTCACGCCCGACGACAAGGAGAAGGCGGAAGAGGAGGCGGCTGCCAGCCCGTCGCCCACTCCCTCTCCGTCGGCGAACGAGGACAAGGCGGACGACGAGGCCGAGGAGACCAAGGGTGCTGCCGGGGACACCGCGGACAAGGCGACCGACACCGTCGGGGACGCCGCCAAGGACGTCACGGACACTGCGGGCGACGCGGCCGGGAAGGCCGAGGGCGCAGCCAAGGACGTAACGGACAAGGCGTCCGAGGCAGCCGAGGACACCGCGGAGGAGGCGGCCGGTGAGGCCACCCCATCCCCCAGCCCGTCCGAGAGCGCCACGGACCCCGAGAACTGCCCGACCGCCACGGAGGACGAAGGCGGCCTCGAGAAGGGCATCCCGCCGCTGGCCGACGACCCCTGGCAGCTGCAGGCCAGCTCACTGCTGCTCAAGGGCGCCGACTACCAGGGCGTCGTCAAGGTGAAGACCGCCAACGGCACGGTCAAGGAGGTCCTCAAGTACGTGATCTCCGACGGCACGGACATCGGTGATCTGCACCAGACCGTCGACGACAAGCGGGCCGGCGCCAAGCACCACGTGCAGGCGGGCAAGGGCACCACGTCCACCATCCGTGACGGCAAGACGGTCATGTACACGGAGAGCATCTCCGGCAACCTGCTCGGTCTGATACCGGTCACGTTCAGCCCGGAGCACCCGCCGCCGCTGAACATCCCGCTGATCTACTTCACCAATGTGAAGGTGGTCCAGGCCGCCCAGTTCGGCGGAACGCTGACCGTCCCCGGCCTGCAGCAGTTCAGCACGCCGCTCGGCTAGTCCCACAGGGCTCTCCGGGAGCCGCACACACCCTGAGGGCGCCCCCTGCGCGGCAGGGGGCGCCCTCAGTGGCGTATCGGAAGGGGCGGGAGTGGATCAGCCGCCCAGGTGGTGCACCCGCACCATGTTCGTGGTGCCGGCCACGCCGGGAGGCGAACCGGCCGTGATGATCACCGTGTCGCCGTCGTTGAACTGGCCCAGCCTGACCATCTCCTGGTCGACCAGGTCGACCATCGCGTCCGTGCTGTTCACGAACGGCACGACGTGCGGCTCGACGCCCCAGCTCAGCGTCAGCTGGTTGCGGGTGGCCTCGTCCGTCGTGAAGGCCAGGATCGGCTGGACCGCGCGATAGCGGCACAGCCGGCGGGCGGTGTCGCCGGACTGGGTGAAGGCCACCAGGCCCTTGCCGCCCAGGAAGTCCGCGATCTCACACGCGGCTCGGGCCACCGAACCGCCTTGCGTACGCGGCTTCTTGCCCGGTACGAGCGGCTGCAGGCCCTTGGAGAGCAGCTCCTGCTCGGCGGCCTGGACGATCTTCGACATCGTCTTCACGGTCTCGAGGGGGTACGCGCCCACACTCGACTCGGCGGACAGCATGACCGCGTCCGCGCCGTCCAGGATCGCGTTGGCCACATCGGAGGCCTCGGCGCGCGTGGGGCGGGAGTTGGTGATCATCGACTCCATCATCTGGGTCGCGACGATCACCGGCTTGGCGTTGCGGCGGCACAGCTCCACGAGGCGCTTCTGCACCATCGGGACCTTTTCGAGGGGGTACTCGACGGCCAGGTCGCCGCGGGCGACCATGACTCCGTCGAAGGCCGCGATCACGGCCTCCATGTTCTCCACCGCCTGCGGCTTCTCCACCTTGGCGATGACGGGGACCCGGCGGCCCTCCTCGTCCATGATCTTGTGTACGTCGTTCACGTCGTCGGCGTCGCGCACGAACGACAGCGCCACCAGGTCGCAGCCCATGCGCAGCGCGAAGCGCAGGTCCTCGACGTCCTTCTCGGACAGCGCGGGCACGTTCACGGCCGTGCCGGGCAGGTTGATGCCCTTGTGGTCCGAGATCACGCCGCCCTCGATGACGACCGTACGGACCCGGGGGCCCTCGACATCGAGGACCTTCAGCTCGACGTTTCCGTCGTTGATCAGGACCTGGTCGTCCTTGGCGACGTCGCCCGGCAGGCCCTTGTAGGTCGTGCCGCAGATCGACTTGTCGCCCGGTACGTCCTCGGTGGTGATGGTGAACTCGTCCCCGCGCTCCAGCTCGACGGGACCCTCGGCGAAGGTCTCAAGGCGGATCTTCGGGCCCTGGAGGTCGGCGAGGACGCCGATGGCGCGGCCGGTCTCCTCGGCGGCGGCCCGGACACGGTCGTACCGCCCCTGGTGCTCGGCGTGCGAGCCGTGGCTGAAGTTGAAGCGGGCCACGTTCATGCCGGCCTCGATGAGCGAGACGAGCTGCTCATGGGAGTCGACGGCTGGGCCCAGAGTGCAGACGATTTTCGAACGGCGCATGGGGGGATCCTAACGGTTTGTTTCACTGCGGAATATTCCGTCTGGTGGAATGTACAAAGGGGCGGAATGCCGCTCAGTTGAGGGCTTTGAGAACCGCCCACGGGCGCCTCAGAGGCTGCCCACAAGTGCGTACGTCTGGGTGGCGATCTCCAGTTCCTCGTCGGTCGGTACGACGGCCACCGCGACCCGCGCACCCTCCGGCGAGATCAGCCGCGGCTCGTCGGACCGGGCGCCATTGCGCTCGGCGTCGACCGCCAGGCCCAGCCCCTCCAGGCCCGCGACCGCAGCTTCGCGCACCGGGGCCGCGTTCTCACCGACCCCCGCCGTGAAGGCGATCGCGTCCACCCGGCCGAGCACCGCGTAATAGGCGCCGATGTATTTCCGCAGGCGGTGGATGTAGATGTCGAAGGCGAGCCGCGCCCGCTCGTCCCCTTCGTCGACGCGGCGACGGATCTCCCGCATGTCGTTGTCGCCGCACAGGCCGATCAGGCCGCTCTTCTTGTTCAGCAAAGTGTCGATGTCATCCATGGACAACCCGCCAACACGCGCCAAATGAAAGATGACCGCCGGATCCAGGTCTCCGGACCGCGTACCCATCACCAGCCCCTCCAAAGGCGTCAGCCCCATGGACGTGTCCACGCACCTGCCCGCCCGGACGGCCGACGCCGAGGCCCCGTTGCCCAGGTGCAGCACGATGACGTTCACGTCCTCCGGCGCCTTGCCGAGCAGCTTCGCGGTCGCGCGCGAGACATACGCGTGCGAGGTGCCGTGGAAGCCGTAGCGGCGGATGCGGTGCTCGTCGGCGGTCTCGACGTCGATCGCGTAGCGGGCCGCGGACTCCGGCATCGTCGTGTGGAACGCCGTGTCGAAGACGGCCACCTGCGGGAGGTCAGGGCGCAGTGCCTGGGCCGTACGAATGCCCGTCAGGTTGGCCGGGTTGTGCAGGGGCGCCACCGGGATCAGCCGCTCGATCTCCGCGAGAACCCGCTCGTCGATGACCGTCGGCTCGGTGAACTGCCGGCCACCGTGCACGACCCGGTGCCCGATCGCCGCCAACTCGGGGGAGCCCAGGCCGAGTCCGTCCTTGTCCAGCTCCTCGGCGACGGCCTTCAGGGCGGCCTCGTGGTCGGCGATCGGGCCGGTCTGCTCGCGTGCCTCGCCGCCGTTGGCCAGCGGGGTGTGCTTCAGGCGGGACGTCTCCTCGCCGATGCGCTCGACGAGGCCCACGGCCAGGCGGCTGCTGTCGCGCATGTCGAGCAGCTGGTACTTCACCGACGAGGAACCGGAGTTGAGGACGAGGACGCGGGTGCCAGTCACAGGGCGGAAGCCTTCAGGGTCGTAGCCGTAGTCGGGCTGGGGGTCCGGGCCTGGGCCTGGATCGCCGTGATGGCGACGGTGTTCACGATGTCCCCGACGAGCGCGCCGCGGGACAGGTCGTTGACCGGCTTGCGCAGGCCCTGCAGAACCGGGCCGACGGCGATCGCGCCGGCCGAACGCTGCACGGCCTTGTACGTGTTGTTGCCGGTGTTGAGGTCCGGGAAGATCAGCACGGACGCCTGCCCGGCGACCTCGGACCCCGGCAGCTTGGTCGCCGCGACCGACGGTTCCACGGCGGCGTCGTACTGGATCGGTCCCTCGATCTTCAGATCGTCGCGGCTCGCGCGGACCAGCTCGGTGGCCCGGCGCACCTTGTCCACGTCCGCGCCCGAGCCGGACGTCCCCGTCGAGTACGAGAGCATCGCGATCCGCGGCTCGACACCGAACTGCTGGGCGGTGGCGGCCGACTGGACCGCGATGTCGGCCAACTGCTCGGCGTCCGGATCGGGATTGACCGCGCAGTCCCCGTACACCAGGACCTTGTCGGCCAGGCACATGAAGAAGACGGACGACACGATGGACGCGTCCGGCTTGGTCTTGATGATCTCGAAGGCCGGGCGGATCGTCGCCGCCGTCGAGTGGACGGACCCCGACACCATGCCGTCGGCCAGCCCTTCCTCGACCATCAGGGTGCCGAAGTAGTTCACGTCCGAGACCACGTCGTACGCCAGCTCCAGGGACACGCCCCTGTGGGCGCGGAGCGCGGCGTACCTCTCGGCGAAACTCTCGCGCAGCTCGGACGTCGCCGGGTCGATGAGCTGTGCTTTGACGAGGTCGATACCGAGGTCCGCGGCCTTCTTGCGGATCTGGTCCACCGGTCCGAGCAGTGTCAGATCGCAGACGCCGCGCCGCAACAGCACCTCGGCGGCGTGCAGTACGCGCTCCTCGGTGCCCTCGGGCAGCACGACGCGACGCTTGTCCGAACGGGCCTGCTCCAGCAGCTTGTGCTCGAACATCATCGGCGTGACACGGTCGCTGCTCGGCGCCGAGACCCGGTTGAGGAGGCCGCCGGTGTCCACGTACCGCTCGAAGAGACCGAGGGCCGTCTCCGCCTTACGGGGCGTCGCCGCGCTCAACTTGCCTTCCATGCCGAAGAGTTCGGCCGCCGTCGGGAAGCTGTTGCCGGCCACCGAGACGACCGGGGTGCCCGGGGCGAGCCGGGCGGCCAGCGTGAGGACGTCGTCGCTGGGGCGCTCGTCCAGGGTGAGCAGGACGCCCGCGATGGGCGGGGTGCCGGCGCTGTGCGCGGCGAGGGCGCCCACGACCAGGTCGGCGCGGTCGCCGGGGGTGACGACCAGGCAGCCCGGGGTCAGGGCGCCGAGGAAGTTCGGCAGCATCGCGCCGCCGAACACGAAGTTCAGCGCGTCGCGCGCGAGTCCCGCGTCGTCGCCGAGCAGGACCTTGCCGCCGAGCGCGTGGGTGATCTGGGCGACCGTCGGCGCGGCCAGCGCGGGCTCGTCCGGCAGCACGTAACAGGGCACCGGGAGGCGGGAGCCGAGGCCCGTGTGGATCTCCGCGCGGTCCAGCGGGGCCACCCGGTTCACCACCATCGCGAGGACGTCACAGCCCAGATGGTCGTAGGCCCGGAACGCGTTGCGGGTCTCCGCCTGCACCGACTCCGCGGTCTGCTCGCGGCCGCCCACGACGGGGATGACCGAGGCGCCGAACTCGTTCGCCAGCCGGGCGTTGAGGGACAGCTCGTCCGGGAACTGCGTGTCCGCGTAGTCGGTGCCCAGGACGAGGACCACGTCGTAGTCGCGCGTCACCCGGTGGAAGCGGTCCACCAGCTCCGAGATCAGCTCGTCGGTGCCCTGCTCGGCTTGGAGCGTGGACGCCTCGTGGTAGTCCATGCCGTAGACCGTCGCCGGATCTTGCGCGAGTCGGTAGCGGGCCCGCAGCAGTTCGAAGAGGCGGTCGGGATTGTCATGGACCAGCGGGCGGAACACCCCCACCCGGTCGACCTGTCGGGTCAGGAGCTCCATCACTCCCAGCTCGACGACCTGGCGCCCGTCGCCCCGGTCGATCCCGGTCACGTACACGCTGCGCGTCACGTGTGCTCTCCGTTTCCTCACTGGTCAAAATCAGCCGCTATCGTGGGGGCCGTGCGTGCCCTCTTGACAATACCTCTGAGCATGGTTAGGGCACCCGTCCCGGCGGGGCGGGAAATCGCTGTCCGGGAACCGGTCGGCAAGGGCCACTCAGGTCCCCCGTGAAACAATCGGACCGGCTCACACGTACCGACAGCGCACGACAGTTCACAAGTACCGACAGCCCTTACGTACCAAGCAGCGAGCAGGAGAAACAGCACGATGCGTATCGGAGTTCTCACCGCAGGCGGCGACTGCCCGGGGCTGAACGCAGTGATCCGGTCGGTCGTGCACCGAGCCGTCGCCCACTACGGCGACGAGGTGATCGGCTTCGAGGACGGTTACGCGGGACTGCTCGACGGCCGCTTCCGCAACCTCGACCTGGACGCGGTCAGCGGCATCCTCGCCCGTGGCGGCACCATCCTCGGCTCCTCACGCCTCCAGCGCGACCGGCTGCGCGAGGCCTGCGAAGGGGCCGAGGACGAGATGCGCGAGTTCGGCATCGACGCGCTCATCCCGATCGGCGGCGAGGGCACGCTCACGGCCGCCCGGATGCTCTCGGACGTAGGCCTGCCGGTCGTCGGCGTACCGAAGACGATCGACAACGACATCTCGTCCACCGACCGCACCTTCGGCTTCGACACCGCGGTCGGCGTCGCCACGGAGGCGATGGACCGCCTCAAGACCACCGCCGAGTCGCACCAGCGCGTCATGGTCGTCGAGGTCATGGGCCGTCACGCCGGCTGGATCGCGCTCGAGTCCGGCATGGCCGCCGGCGCCCACGGCATCTGCTTGCCCGAGCGGGCCTTCGACCCGGGCGACCTGGTCAAGATGGTCGAGGAGCGCTTCGCCCGCGGCAAGAAGTTCGCGGTCCTGTGCGTGGCCGAGGGCGCCCATCCCGCCGAGGGCACCATGGACTACGGCCACGGCGAGATCGACCAGTTCGGCCATGAGCGCTTCCAGGGCATCGGCACGGCGCTCGCGTACGAACTGGAGCGGCGGCTCGGCAAGGAGGCCAAGCCGGTCATTCTCGGCCACGTCCAGCGCGGCGGCACCCCGACGGCGTACGACCGCGTGCTCGCCACCCGCTTCGGCTGGCATGCCGTCGAGGCGGCCCACCGGGGCGAGTTCGGGCGGATGACGGCGCTGCGCGGCACGGAGGTCGAGATGGTGCCGCTCGCGGAGGCGGTCACGGAGCTGAAGACGGTGCCGAAGGACCGGATGGACGAGGCGGAGTCGGTGTTTTAGAGGTCGGTGTTCTGGAGCGGGGTTCTGGAGCGAGCTCTGCTCATGGGGCGTGGCGCTGGACGGTGGACCAGAAGTGGTCGACGACCTGGTCCAGGTAGTTCCGGGCCGCGCCCGCTTCGACCGCGACGGTTCCGTTGCCCCAGCTCATGGTGGGCGCCATTTGGAGCTGGTACTCCGTGTGCAGCGACTCGAGCACGTCCTCCACGAGCCGCCGGTCCAGCGGCAACAGCTTGCTGACGGGACGTACGTACGCCTGCCAGCGCGTGGAGCACGCGTTGCGCAACAACTCGGCCAGCTTCGGGCGGCGTCCGCTGACGGTGACGAGATCCGGCAGGGCGAGGCCGAGCATCTCGGCGAGGGCCGCGGACTGGCGCTCGTTGCCGCGCCACTCGTTGCGCTCCTCCATCCGCAGATACACGGCGAGTTCGAGTCCGACGACTCGCGCGACATCCTCCGCCGGGATGCCGCGCGCGAGCCGGAACTCCCGCAACGTCTGTGGCGCGCCGATGAGTTCGGCAGGCGAGCACCACAACACGCCCGCGAGCGCGACGAGTTCGGCATTGCCGGGCGCCGCGACGCCTCTCTCCCAGGCGGCGACGAGGTCGGGTGTCACGTAGGGCAGTCCGTACGAGGTCCGCATCCCGTACGCGACATGTTCCGGCCCCATGCCGAGTGCGGTGCGGAGTCTGTGGGCGGCGGGGGCGTTGAAGGGG
>NZ_JAAKZX010000198.1 GCF_011045025.1 Streptomyces ureilyticus | reverse complement strand
CCCCAGACCCCCGTATCGGCCTTCGGCCTCGTCCTCAAACTCCCCCAGCTACCGCTGGGAGGTACCCCCAGACGGGCTTAATTCGTCAGCCGTGCGTGCAATGAGCGCGCCGACGCGTCCGTCAGCGAGGCGATCTGGTCTACGAGCACTCGCTTGCGTGCTCTGTCGTCCGGGGCCTCGTCGTACAGGGCGCGGAACTGGGGGTCCAGGCCGTCGGGGGCGCGGGCCGTTAGCGCCTCGGCCAGTTCGGCTACCACGATCCGCTGGTCGGCGCGCAGTCGCTCCTGTTCGGCGCGCTGCATGACGTACCGGTCGGCTACCGCCTTGAGGACCGCGCACTCCAGGCGCGCGCTTCTCGGTACGACCAGCTCGGCGGCGTACCGCGTGAGCCGTCCCGTGCCATACGCCGTCCGGGTGGCGCCCTCCGCGGCCAGGCAGAAGCGGCCGATGAGCTGGCTCGTGGCGTCCTTCAGGCGGGCCTGCGCTACGGCCGTTCCGTCGTAGCCGTGCGGCCACCACTCCTCGGCGAGGAGCCTGTCGAGCGCTTCGGCCAGCTCGGCGGGGTCGGTGTCGGCGGATACGTACCGGCCGATCGCCACCGCGAAGACCGACTGCCGCTCGGGCTCCGCGTACAGGCAGCCGGGGTCGATATGGCCCGCGTGCAGTCCGTCCTCGACGTCGTGCACGGAGTACGCCACGTCGTCGGACCAGTCCATGACCTGGGCCTCGAAGCAGGTGCGGTCGTCGGGGGCGCCCTTGCGGACCCAGTCGAAGACCGGACGGTCGTCGTCGTAGACCCCGAACTTGGGTGACGCGGGGTCGGTGGGGTGGGCGCCGCGCGGCCAGGGGTACTTGGTGGCGGCGTCGAGGGCGGCGCGGGTGAGATTGAGGCCGACGCTGACGAAGTCGCCTGTTTCCTCGCTTCTTTGGAAGCGCTTGGGCTCGATGCGGGTCAGCAGGCGCAGGGACTGCGCGTTGCCCTCGAAGCCGCCGCAGTCCTGTGCGAACTCGTTCAGGGCCTGTTCGCCGTTGTGCCCGAAGGGCGGGTGGCCCAGGTCGTGGGAGAGGCAGGCCGCCTCTACGAGGTCCGGGTCACAGCCGAGGGCGGCGCCCAGCTCGCGGCCTACCTGGGCGCACTCCAGGGAGTGCGTCAGCCTCGTACGGGGGCTGGCGTCCCAGGCCTCACTCCTGGTGCCGGGCGTGACGACCTGGGTCTTGCCCGCGAGGCGGCGCAGTGCGGCGGAGTGCAGTACGCGGGCGCGGTCGCGTTGAAAGGCGGTGCGGCCGGGCCGCTTGTCGGGTTCACCGGCCCAGCGTTCGACTGACGTCGGGTCGTAGCCGGGGGGCGGGAGGTGGTTCTCGTACGGCTGGGCGGTGGCGGGTGCGGTGCCTTCCATGTCTCGACATTATGCGTCGGCGGTGACAATTGGCGCTGCCAGCCCCATCGCGGCGGAGCCGCATGTGTCACGGCCCCGCGCCCCTTACGGGGCGCTGCCCTCGCCCGGAGTCTTCAAGCGAACCCCAGCTTCAGGCGGACGCCAGTTGAGGTGCCGCCGTAGTGGTCTGAGCCGCCAGTGCCTGGTCGTAGCGGTGTAGGACCAGGCGGGCCATTGCCAGGTGGGCGCCCAGTGGGGCCGCCGCTATCCAGGGGGCCGCCTCGGCGCACTCGGTGGAGAAGCGGCCGGGGGCCGTGAAGTATGAGGCGATCGCTATGCGGTGGCGGCCTCGGGCTGCTAGCGCGCGGACTGCGTGCGGGACGGTGGGTGCGGCGGCGGAGGCGTAGGCGGGGATGACCGGGACGCCGAGGCGCTCGGCCAGGAGACCTGCGGTGCGGCGGGTGTCGATGGCCGCTTCGGGGTCGCGGGATCCGGCGGCGGCCAGCACGATTCCGCTGCTCCGGCGGTCGGTGTCCGTCATCCGCGTTCGCCAGCCGGCCTCTACGAGCCGCTCGTGCAGCGTCTCCACGAGCAGCGGGTGGGGGCCGAGCGGCGCGGCGACCCTGGTGTTCGCCGGGGAAGCGGCCGCGGCCTCCGGGATGTCCTGCTTGACGTGGTAGCCGCGGCTGAGCAGCAGCGGTACGAGGACCGCGTCGCCGGTGCCGAGGGAGGCGAGCGTGTCGGGCAGCAGGGGCTCGTTCAGCTCGATGTGGCCGAGGTGCACGGGCGTGGAGGGGCGCAGCTCGCGGACCTTCTCGATGAGGGCACGGATCGTGCTCAGCGCCCGCGGGTCACGGCTGCCATGGCCCACCAGGACCAGCGCGGGCGGCGCGGAACGCCGCGTCCCGTCGGGCGAGACGAGGCTGAGCTGGCTGCCGAGCTGGCTGGTGATCCGGTTCATGAGTTGCGCCGTACTGTCGAGGTGAGCGCCCCGGAGGTGCTGGCCACCGGGGCGTGTGGTGGACTCGTCGCGAGGAGTGTTCGACGCCGTCATGAACTGATGGTGGCGGTACGACGTTGCCGCCCCGTTGCGCGGGAATGACAGGTGTTTTCCGGGGGTTCACGGCGGGGCGGGGGCGGTCGTGAGGTGCCCCGGGGCCGGAGGGGAACCGGATCACCCTTCCCCACGTTCCCTACGACAAGGCCACTGACCTGGGAGGATACCGGATGCTGCAGCTGAGGCCGGACCGGCTGCGGCTGCGTCGACCGCGGCTGCTGCGCCTCCTTCCGCTGCTGAAACCTCGGCTGCCGCGCACCCGTACGGGGCAACGCCGGACCGTGCAGGCGGTGATGCTCGGGTGCGTACTGGCCCTGCTCCCTTCGACGTGGTTGTTCCTGGCGGCGGACGACCGGCTGGGAACCGTACGAGACGTGCCGCGGACCGACGTGGCGATGGTGTTCGGCGCCGGACTGCGGGGCGAGCGGCCCTCCCCGTACCTCGCCCACCGCCTGGACGCGGCGGCCGAGCTGTACCGCTCGGGCCGTGTCGAGGTCGTCCTGGTCACCGGCGACAACAGCCGCGAGGACTACGACGAGCCCGACACCATGCGCACCTACCTCACCGAGCGCGGTGTCCCCGACCGGCGCATCGTCAGCGACTACGCCGGCTTCGACACCTGGGACTCCTGCCTCCGCGCCAAGAAGATCTTCGGCGTCGACGAGGCCGTGCTCATCAGCCAGGGCTTCCACATCCGCCGGGCGGTGGCCCTGTGCGAAGAGGCGGGCGTCACGTCGTACGGCGTCCCCGCGCAGGGCGACCGGCGTGACGGGGTCTGGTACTACGGCGCCGTCCGGGAGCTCTTCGCGGCGAGCAAGGCGGCGACGGAGGCGGTGTTCGAGCCCGATCCGCGGTTCCTGGGTCCGGAGGAGCCTGGGGTGTCGCAAGCCCTGGCAACGGCCAGGTAGCCGGTAGCCGAGGCACGCCTCTCGCAGTCGTTCCGTCCCCGTCGCTCCCGTCGCCCGTCGTCCCCGTCGCCCCGACGTCATGGCCGCACATCAATGTCCCGCGTGCGCGTCCTGTCCACCACCGGCTCCACCGGCTCCACCGGCGTCCGGCTGCCCGGCCCGCCGGCCCTTCTCGACCACCGCGAACTGGCCCATCATGCCCTCGTCCTCGTGGTAGAGGAGATGGCAGTGGTACATGTACGGGGTGTCCGGGTCGGCCGGGCCCTCGAAGCTCAGCGCCAGCTTCATCGTCGTACCGTGCGGCAGGAAGACGGTGTCCTTGGGGCCTCGCAGTTGTGGCGGCGGGGTCTTTCCGTTCACCTCCAGGACGCGGAACTGCACATCGTGGACATGGAAGTTGTGCGGCATGCCGTTGGTGTTGCGCACGGTCCAGGTCTCGGTGGTGCCCCTGGTGACCGTCTCGTCTATTCGATCCATGGCCATCTTGCGATCGTTGATCCCCGACCTCTTCAGGTCGAAGTGCCGGGCCCGTACGGCGTCCGAACCGTCCGGCACCTCCAACTCATCCAGCTTCTGCGGCAGTTCGGGCGAGGGGCGGAGCGTCGCCGCGGCCCGTAGTTGCAGGATGTCGAAGGAGTCGTCGCCCCCGCCGAACCGGGTGTTCCAGGCGTCCCCGTAGTTGTCCTGCGGGAAGCTGCGCAGGCTGGTGCGCTCGCCGGCCCGCATCCGTACGACGATCTCGGCGCGCTCCCCGGGCGAGAGCTGCAGCCGCTCGGTCCGCACGGGGCGTTCCAGGCGGCCGCCGTCGGTCGCTATCTGCGTATAGCGGCGGTTGTCGTCGAAGCCGAAGGAGTACGTCCGGGCCGTCGAGGCGTTGAGCAGCCGCAGCCGCACCAGTTCGTCCCGTACTTCTCGGTGCGGGTCGAGGGTGCCGTTGACCATGGTGCGGTCGCCGAGGAAGCCAACGTCCTGCATCATGCCGCGTCCATGATCGAACCTGGCACCGTCGAACTTGACGTCCTGCACGATGACGGGCAGATCGTCGACGCCGTACTTCTTCGGCAGCGGCAGGGCGGAGGACTTCTCGTCGTCGAGGAGGAACATCCCGGCGAGGCCACGCTGGACGTGCCGCTCGGTCCGACCGTGGGGATGCGGGTGGTACCAGAGGGTGGCTGCGGGCTGGTCGATCTTCCATGACGGCGTCCATGTGCCGCCCGGCCGCACCATCTGATGCGGACCGCCGTCCATCCGCGCGGGCAGATGCATACCGTGCCAGTGCACGGTCGACGGCTCGTCCAGCGTGTTGCGCACTCTGACCTCGACCTTGTCGCCGCGTTCGGCACGCAGGGTGGGGCCGAGGTAGTCGCCGTTGAAGCCCCAGGTCTTGGTCCGCTGTCCCGGCCTGAACTCCTTCTCGCCGGCGCGCATCTCGAGGTCGAAGACCTTGGTGCCGTCCGCCTTGACCCGGCTCGGTTCGGCGAGCGGCGGGATGGCGAGCTCATTGCCGAAGGAGCCCTTGCCCACCGTGCTGACATCGGCGCTGCTCCACAGCCACGCCATCCATCCACCGAACGCGGCGAGCAGAACGGCCACGACCGTGACAAGGGTGACCAGAACCCGCTTGAGCGTACGGCGCCCCTTCTTCTTCCCTGCCTTCTTCCCGGCCGCACTCCCCTCGCCGCTCCCGCCCTCCGTGCCGAGCATCCCTCTCGTCCCTGTCGTCCTCGTCCCCGATGTCGTCATGCTTCGACGATCTCGGTCCGAGGGCACCCCGGACATCCGGGCACCGCCCTGACCCGACCCCCGCCTTCCCCCTACGGGACCCGGACCCACAACCCGCACATGACGCGGGGGCGGCGGACCGAAAACCCCGTCCTCCGCCCCCGCTCACCGGATGAGCTCACCCCGACCACCGGGGCAACTCACCCGGCTCACCCAACTCGCCGGACTCGCCCGTCAGCGCCCCTTGAAAACAGGCGCCCTTTTCTCCATGAACGCGCTCATCCCCTCCCGCTGGTCCTCCGTCGCGAACAGGGCATGGAACACGCGCCGTTCGAAGAGCAGCCCGTCGCGCAGGCCGGTCTCCAGAGCCCGGTCGACCGACTCCCAGGCCGCCGTGACGGCCGGGCGGCCGTAGGAGGCGATGGTCTCGGCGGCTTCCGTCGCCTCGGCGAGGACCCGGTCGTCGGGGACGACCCGCGACACGAGGCCCGAGGTCTCCGCCTCGCGGGCGTCCATCGTGCGGCCGGTGAGGATCAGGTCCATTGCCTTGGCGCGGCCGACCATGCGGGTCAGCCGCTGGGTGCCGCCGATGCCGGGGATCACGCCGAGTTTGATCTCCGGCTGGCCGAATACCGCCGACTCGCCCGCGATGATCAGGTCGCACATCATCGCGAGTTCGCAACCGCCGCCCAGCGCATAGCCGTTGACGGCCGCGATCTTCGGCGTACGGAATCCGGCGAACTCCTCCCAGCCCGCGAAGTAGTCCTCCGCGGCCATGTCCACGGCCGACTTCCCGGCCATCTCCTTGATGTCCGCACCGGCCGCGAAGACCTTCTCCGAACCGGTGACGACAAAGCAGCCGACCTCCGGGTCTCGGTCCAACGGGCGCAGTGCGTCCAGGAGTTCGGCCAGCAACTCGCCGCTGAGGGCGTTCAGGACGTGCGGCCGGTGGAGTCGTACGGTGACGACGCGGCCGTGGCGTTCGATCTTGAGGGTGTTCATCAACTTCCCTTTCCAGACAGTCCGTTACGAGTCCCAGATCGCGCCGTACGCGGGAATGCCGCGCCGTTCGAGACCGTGCACGACCTGCCAGGTCAGCTTCTTGTTGGAGATGCAGATGACGGCTTCGGCACCGAAGTCGCGGTACGCGGTGTACGCGAGCCGCACCATGTCCGGTTTGCCGTGCTGCGAGGTGTCCCAGACCAGTGCGTGCGGCTGGACGGCGAGGATCTCGTCGACCAGTTCGTCGCCATAGGTCTTACGGGGGTCGCGCGTCGCCCACACGAGCCGTGAGGGCACCTCGGCGGCCAGCAGATGGGGCAGGCAGGGACCGATGCCGCTGCCGGTGGCGACGTAGATCACCTTGCTGAACAGGGTCTCGATATTGGCGACCCCGGCCGTGGTGATGCCCTTGACCCAGACCTTCGGGGGCGCGTCGTCGATGAACGAGCCCGTCCAGTCGCCCGCGCGCGAGATGGTCAGCCGGAAGCCGGGCCGGCCGGGTGAGGGCACGTTGGCGAAGGAGTGCCACTCCTTCAGCGGGCTGCGACTGATGGCGGTGGAGGACCCTGCGAAGGGCGTCACGCCGTGGTTGAAACGGGCCAACGCGACGTGCGAGGAGGGCCGTTCGATCCGTACGTCCACCTTGCGCAGCCGCAGCCAGGGCAGGGCGACGCTGAAGGTGACCACGGCCAGTACCCCGAGGGCGAGCGGGCCCTGGGCGCCCAGCAGCGTGTGCGTCCAGAACAGTGCGAGCGCCGTCCAGCCGCCGAAGCGGTGGATCTTCTCGAAGTGGTCGTGGAAGCGGGAGCGGAAGGGCGGCAGGGCGGTGGCGACGATGCCGACGAGCAGCGCGACGAGTATCCAACTCGCCGTGATGAGTGGTGCGTTGGCGCCTTCGACGGTCACCACGACCGCCCCCGCGAGGAACCACACCGCTCCCGCCAGTGCCCCGCCCACGTGCAGTCCGCCGAAGTGGTACACCTTGCCGAGCGTCCACCGCACCTTCAACGGCCAGCTCGTCGGCGCCCAGGTCGCCAGCCGGAAGAAGAGGTTGATGACGTACTGCTGGCGTACGACCACGGCGAGCGCGAGGTTCACGAGGGACGCGTAGCCGATGGTTTCGGCGCTCGGGGCCCAACTCGCTGCCAAGAAGGCCAGGTTGGCGAGAAGTACCAGGGCCGCCAGGCGGTTGTAGTGCATCAGGCGGGGGTGCTTGAGGAGGCGACGGGGTGCGGAGGTGAGCGGAGGGAGCTCGGCGATATCCGCGGGAGCGGACGACGTCTCAACGGACGAGGTCTCAACGGACGAGGTCTCAACGGACGAGGTCATCAGGCCGCCCCCTCTCGCACTGCCGACACCGGCAGCAAGGGTGCCCCCTCACCATGAACCGTCGCCGCCCGCGAGGGCTCGCGCGGGGCCTCGCGCACGGCCTCCCGCTCCGTCGCCAGCCGCAGCAGTGCCGCCCGGTCGACCTTGCCCCGGTCCGTCTCCGGCAGTGCGGCCAGCGGGAGGACCGCGGCCGGAACGCAGTAGTACGGCAGCGCGTCGGCCACCGCGTTCCTGGCCGTGTCCGGGTCGACGTCGGCCGGGCAGACGAAGGAGACCAGGCTGCGGGCGTCCCGCTTGAGCGTGACGGCGCGGGAGCAGCCCGCCACCGACTCCAGTACCGAGGAGACGGAGTCCAGTTCGACGCGGAAGCCGCGGACCTTGACCTGGTCGTCCGTACGGCCGAGGTGCTCGAGTTCGCCGTCGGGCGTCCAGCGGCCGAGGTCGCGGGTACGGAACATCCGGCGTCCGCCGCCGAGGAAGGGGTCGGGGGCGTAGCGCTCGGCGTTCAGGCGGTCGCTCGCCAAATAGCCCGCCGATACGCAGTCGCCGCCGGCCCACATCTCGCCGACCTCCCCGATGGGCAGCGCACGCCTGTGCTCGTCGAGGACGTACACCGTGTTGTTGGGGGTGGGCCGGCCGATCGTGAGCAGCGGGTCGTCCACGTGGTGGCGGCGCATCGTGTTGACGATGGTCGTCTCCGTGGGGCCGCAGGAGTTGTGGAACGCGGACCGCCGGGCCCAGGCGTCCGCGAGCGGGCGCGGGCACGGCTCCCCCGCGACTGCCACCGTCCGGACATGGGGGCAGCTCGCCGGGTCGATCCCGGACAGCACCGTCGGGGTCGCGATCAGCACGTCCGCCGTACGGGCCGCCGCCGCGACGTCCTTGCCGCGGACGACGAGCGTGCCGCCGTGGGCGAGGCAGCCGAGGATCTCCCAGGCGGCCATGTCGAAGGCGATGTTGAGGAGCTGGGCGACCCGGTCGCCGGGGCGGATGCCGAGGTCGCCGGGCGCGGTGAGGAGGATGTTGGCGACGTTGCGGTGGGTGACCTTCACGCCGTTGGGCTTGCCGGTCGTGCCGGAGGTGAAGAGGACGTAGCACCCGTCGTCGGGACGTAAGGGCCGCTCGAGCCGGACCGGCCCCTGAGCGGCGAGGTCATCGTCGTCCAGCGTGATCAGCCGGTGTCCGGATTCAGGCAGAGGCACCCGCAGCGTGTGCTCTGTCTGAGTGAGGACGACCCGCGTTCCGGCGGTACGGATGACGTGCCGTAACTGGGCGGCGGGGGTGAGGCCGATGTCCTGCGGGACGTACGCGGCGCCGGCCTTCAGCGTGCCGAGCAGTCCGACGAGCATCGGGATGGAGCGGCGTACGAAGAGGCCGACGTGATCGCCGGGCCGTACGCCTTCCCGTACGAGCCTGGCCGCGAGCCGGTCGGCACGGCGGTTGAGCTCGCCGTACGTGATCGTCGTGCCCTGGTGCTCGGCGGCGACGGCGTCCGGCGCCGTGGCGGCTCGCCGTTCGACGGCGTGGTGGACGAGGGGGTCGGGGACGGGAACTTCAGGACCTTGGCCGAACTGCCAGAAAAGGGCCCTGTCTTGGGGGGACAGATGGCTCAGGGGCATGCTTCACAGACCTCCTGGCTGTGTGGGGAGAAGGTGCCTCGGGCGACTGAACACTGACGCACGGCGTTCGACATGCCGAACGCCGTCCGAAGCTGTTGCGGGCCGCACCGCATGTGCGCGATGGCGACCCGAACAGCTTCAACGTTCAATGTGGTCCGCGTCACTGGCAAAACAAGTCACATGACTGGACTGACAGCACATCGACAGCTTCTGAACAGGCAGACGACAGGAACCACACGCATAGCGCTTCCGGCCCCTCACGCCGCCTGAGCCCCGGCGGGGAGGTCCCCGTGCCTGCCGTGTAACGGGACGCGTTGCGGTGCGTAACACGTGCGACGCACGCTGGACGGTATGCAGAACACCGTGACGCCCACCCACTGCCCGTACTGCGCCCTGCAGTGCGGAATGAATCTCACGCCCGAGCAGGACGGGAGCGTCGCGGTGGTCGAGCGCCCGGACTTCCCGGTGAACCGTGGCGCGCTGTGCGGCAAGGGCCGTACGGCGCCCGCGGTGCTCTCATCGAGCGTCCGCCTGACGACCCCGCTCGTCCGGAACGCCGGTGTTCTGGAGCCCGCCACCTGGGAAGAAGCGCTCGGCCGGATCGCCGACGCGCTGTCCCGCACGCGTACGGAGCATGGCCCGGACGCGTGCGGGGTGTTCGGCGGCGGCGGGCTGACCAACGAGAAGGCGTACACGCTCGGGAAGTTCGCCCGCGTCGTGCTCGGCACCTCGCAGATCGACTACAACGGACGTTTCTGCATGTCGTCCGCGGCGGCCGGCGGGATCAAGGCGTTCGGTCTGGACCGGGGGCTGCCGTTCCCGCTGGAGGACATTCCGAAGACCGGCTGCGTCATCCTCGTCGGCTCGAACCTCGCCGAGACGATGCCGCCCGCGCTGCGCTACCTCACCGAGCTCAAGGCCAACGGCGGCAAGCTGATCGTCATCGACCCGCGCCGCACCCGGACCGCCGAGCAGGCGGATCTGCACCTCGCCCCTCGCCCGGGTACGGATCTCGCCCTCGCGCTCGGCCTGCTGCACCTGGTGGTGGCGGAGGGGCGGACGGACGAGGCGTATATCCAGGAGCGTACGAGCGGCTGGGAGGAGGCGCGGGCCGCGGCGATGGCGCACTGGCCGGAGCTGGTGGAGCGGATCACGGGGGTATCCGTGCCTCAACTCCGGGAGACGGTACGGCTGTTCTGTGAGCCGGAGTCCGCGATGGTGCTCACCGCGCGCGGGCCCGAGCAGCAGTCGAAGGGTACGGACACGGTGGGCGCGTGGATCAACCTGTGCCTGGCCACGGGCCGTGCCGGGCGTCCGCTGTCCGGCTACGGCTGTCTGACCGGGCAGGGCAACGGGCAGGGCGGCCGTGAACACGGGCAGAAGGCCGACCAGTTGCCCGGTTACCGCAAGCTCGACGACCCGGCGGCCCGCCGCCATGTGGCCGAGGTCTGGGGCGTGGACCCGGACTCGCTTCCGGGCCCCGGCCGCAGCGCGTACGAGCTCCTCGACGCTCTCGGTACGGACATCCGCTCGCTGCTGCTGATGGCTTCGAACCCGGTGGTGTCGGCGCCGCGTGCCGCGCACATCGAGGAACGCATCAAGTCGCTTGATTTCCTGGCCGTTTGTGACGTGGTGCTCTCCGAGACGGCGGCCCTGGCGGACGTGGTCCTCCCGGTCACCCAGTGGGCGGAGGAAACGGGCACGATGACGAACCTGGAAGGCCGCGTCCTGCTCCGCCGCCGGGCGATCACTCCGCCGGAGGACGTCCGCAGCGACCTGGAGGTCATGCACGAACTCGCCTCCCGCCTGGGCGTGGAAAAGGGCTTCCCGACGGACGCGGAGGAGATCTTCGAGGAGCTCCGCCGGGCGAGCGCGGGCGGTCCCGCCGACTACTCGGGGATTACGTATCGCCGCCTGGCGGAGGAGAACGGAGTGTTCTGGCCGTGCCCGGCTGAGGCTCCCGAGCCCCAGCAGGCGGACGCCGGCACCCCCGCACCCCCGGCAAGCAAGCCCCTGCCCGGCACCGCGAGCGCCACGGCCCAGGACGGCGAGGACGCGGCCCTCGACCTCTGGCCGGACGACCCCGCGAGCGAGGCCGAGCCCAGGGCCGCAGCCGCCGCCCACCCCGGCACCCCCCGCCTCTTCCTCGACCGTTTCGCCACCCCCGACGGCCGCGCCCGGTTCGTCACCGTGACGCATCGGCCGCTTGCCGAGGAGCCCGATGACGAGTATCCGGTGCTGCTGACCACCGGACGCGTCGTCTCGCAGTACCAGTCGGGGGCGCAGACCCGGCGGGTCGACGAGCTGAACGCCGCCGCCCCCAGCGCCTTCGTGGAACTGCACCCGAGGCTCGCCGAGCGGCTCGGCGCGAAGGAAGGCGACCCGCTGGCCGTCGTCTCCCGGCGCGGACGCGCGACCGCGCCCGCGCGGATCACCACCTCGATCCGCCCGGACACGGTCTTCATGCCCTTCCACTGGCCGGGCGAGGGCCGGGCCAACACACTGACCAACCCGGCCCTCGACCCGACGTCCCGCATGCCGGAGTTCAAGGCGTGCGCGGTACGCGTGGAGCTCGCCCCGTAGGGGCGCGGTATCGCACCAACTAACCCAGTACTGGCGCCAGTTCCACCCGGTCGATGTTCGGCGCCCAAGCCGACGCGTTGGCGAACGTCACCACGTTCGCACCCTTCTTCAGGTCGACCGGAACCCCCACCGTCCAGTAGTCGTCCCAGCCCCACGTGTTCTTGAAGGTCACCTTCCGCGTGGTGTCGCCGACCGTGACGTCCGCCGTGCGGGACACGATGTCCGTGTTGTAGGCGTGGCCGTTGTCGCGGCGGTCGTTGTTGGCGTACGAGATGACCAGCATGTAGCGGCCCGCCTTGGGGGCGTCGACCGTGAACTGCGCCGTACTCGCCGCCGAGTTGCCCAGCCAGCCGATGAACGAGCCCGCCGAGGCGTACGACGAGGACTCCAGACGTGCTTCCCCGGCCAGGGTCGCGTCGGAGCCCTCGTAGGCGAGCGTGCCCGAGGACGAGCCCGCCCCCGACACGTCCAGCGAGCGCAGTCCGACGCCCGAACCGGTCGCCGTCACCCGGTTGTTGCCCGCGACCAGGTACAACCGCAGCGCCCGGTCGGGCGGTGCCGTCACCGACTGACCGTGCAGGGACAGCTTCACGGCCGCCGAGGCCCGCGAGGTCAGCGTGTAGTAGCCGTCGCGCGGCGCGTACACGTCGAAGACCGCCTTGTCGCCGGAGCCGAGCCGCAGGGTTCCCGTCCCGGTGCCGGCCGAACTCCCATAGTCGTACGTCGGCTTGCCCGAGATGTCCGCGAGCGTGGCCTCGTACCGTGCCGAAGGTGTGGTCTGCGCGGTCAGGTCGACGCGGTCCAGCGTCACCTCCTTGCTGTCCTTGGCCAGCGTCAGCGTGTGGCTGCCCGCCGTGAGGGAGACGGGGACGGTCTTCAGGGCGCGGTACGTCCAGTTCTCCGTCGAGGGATACGTCACGGTCGTCGCCGTACCGCCGTCCACGGAGAGCTTCTGCGTGGCGGGCGTTCCGCTCTGGTTGCCGTACAGGATCCCCAGGTCGTACGTCCCCGTGCGCGGCACCGAGACCCTGAAGTCCACCTTGCTGGAAGCGGTGTTGAGCGAGCCGACGTCCTGGGTGCCGGAGGCGGCGTACCCGTTGGCGTTGGACACCGTGCCCTGGGTGTAGACCTGGCCGCCGGTGATCGCCGCGTCCTCCGCCTCGTACGACGCCGACCAGGGGGCGGAGGGCGTGGCGGGCGTGCCGGAGCCGGCCGGGTTGAGGACGACGCGGTACGCCGACATCTTCCGCATCCCGGTGAGCGGAACGGTGACCGTGCCGTCCTTCGCCACCTTCAGCTTCACGCGCTTGAGCACCTGAGGCGCCGCGTGCGCGCCCTCGTACCCGGACCAGGCCGCCTCCGCCACGGTCGCGGTCACCGAGGACCCGAAGACCTTGCGGTCGACGCTCTTGACGACGACGTCCGCGTCGCCCGCCGCGCCGCCGAGCACCACCTGCGCCTGCCGGCGCTTCGTGTCGTACGAGGCGAGCCCCTGGAGCGTGTCGATGGTGTTGGCCTGCGGCGGGGTCACCTTGACGGTGTCGCCGGTCAGGCCCGCGTACCAACGGAACAGCCACCAGCCGCCGTTGGGGATGTTGGAGCGCGCGACATGGCCGCTGAGATTGCCCGCGGCGTCCCAGTAGGCCATGTTGCCGTACACCTTGTTGCGCTCGAGCATCGAGACCCACTGCACGAGTTGGCCCGGCACGGACAGATCGCGGCGGTTGGCGTACTCATCGATGTTGATCTTCAGCGGTGCTATGCCCAACTCCCGCTCGATGGAACGGTAGTTGTCGTAGTGCCCCTGGAAGTCCCGCAGCGAGCCGGAGCCGAGCTCGTGCCAGGTCATGATCTGCGGCAGTACGTTCTCCCGCTTGGCGAAGGCGAGGAAGTCCTTCAACAGGCGTGTGTGGTACGCGGCTTCGTTCGGGCCGGCGATCCTGGCGTCCGGGTCGATCGCGCGGATCCGCTGGTACACCGTCTTCCAGTCCTGGAAGAACCGGTCGCGGTTCTTCTCGTACGTCGCCTGGTCGGAGACGCCGAGGTCGTACCAGATCTGGTCGGGCTCGTTGAACGGGATGTAGACGAAGCGGTCGCTGTTCGGGGTGGCCGACACCTCCTTGGCGATCTTGTCGACCTTGGGGAGGTAGTCGTCGATGCCCAGGTCCTCGTACGGCCACTTGGCGTAGATGTCCTGCATCATCACGTTGATCTCGCCGCCGCCGTTGCGGAAGAACGACTTGGAGACGGTGATGGCGTCGCCGTTGGGGTGCTGGGCGCCGCCCTCCGGCTTCTGCGAGATGCTGGTGACCTTCAGGGGTTCCAGCGCGGCGTCGCTGGGCACGCCGTCGTCGCTGAGCCCGTACAGCGCGCCGTTCGCGCCGCGCATCACCGGCCCCTCGGAGTCGGCGAGGTCGACGGAGAGGCGGGGCGCCGCCCGTTCCGCGCCCTGGGCCGCGGACAGCTGGGCCGCCGACATGGCGCCTCCCATCAATGCGAGCGCGAGGACCGTGGTGGTCCATCGTCTGATCCCTGTGAACCCTGTGATCCCTTGTGTCGTGCGCGTTCTCCGAGTCATCCATCGGCTCCTGGACTCTTGTGTGAACGGTCACATCAGCGCATGATTCTCCCGCCGCAGTAACATCTGTCAACACCTGTTGCAGCAATAAGCAGCGATAACACTGAAGTAGCCAGTGCGGTAACCAGGGAGTGACCGTTCACATGAGGAGCGTTCAAGAGCCCACCATCCGGGACGTCGCCCGCGCGGCCGGCGTCTCGTACCAGACCGTCTCGCGCGTCATCAACGGCAACGAACGCGTCGCCGAAGCCACCCGCCGACGGGTGCAGACCGCCATCGGCGAACTCGGCTACCGGCCCAACCGAGCCGCCCGCGAACTCGCCGGCAAGGCGGTCCGCTCCCTGACCGTGCTCACCTCCGACACCTCCCTGTACGGCAACGCGGCGGCGCTGCGCGGCATCGAGGAGGCCGCCCGCACGGCGGGGTTCGCGGTCTCCATCAGCGTGCTCGACCGCCACGCTGCCCTGGACGCCGAGGAGTTGCGGGCGCGGCTGGTACGCCCCGGCGAGCCCGTGATCGTCATCGCCTTCGACGCGGCGGGCGTCCGGGCGCTGGAGCTGCTGCCCGCGGACGTACCCGTGACCGCACTGGTCGAGCGCCCACCGGGCGACGACCCGGACCCCCGGCACGTATGGCTCGACGACCGCCTCGCCGCCACCCGCGCCACCCGCCACCTGCTCGGCCTCGGCCATCCGACCGTGCACTGCCTCGCCCTCCCCTCGTCCACGGCACACACCGCACAGCGGACGGAGGGGTGGCTGGACGCCCTGCGGGAAGCGGGAGTCGACGCACCCGCACCGATCGACGGCGGCTGGACGCCACGCTCCGGTTACCTGGCAGCGCGCGGGCTGCTGGAACGCCACCCCGACGCCACCGCCGTACTGTGCGGCAACGACGACCTGGCGCTCGGGATGCTGCGGGCGGCACGGGAGGCGGGGCGCCGGGTGCCGGACGAGCTGAGCGTCGTGGGCTTCGACGACACACCCGCGTCCGCGTATCTCGCTCCGGCGCTGACCACGGTGCGGCTGGATTTCGAGGGGCTCGGGCGTACGGGTTTCGGCTTGCTGCATCGTCTGCTGGATCCGTCGGCTCCGGGGCAGGAGCCCTGTGCGGAGCCGGAGTTGATCGTGCGGGAGAGTTCGGGGCCGGGCGGCAGGGGTATCGGCTGACTTGTTGACTTGAAGATCACGGCATCACGGCATCACGGCACCAGGACATGAGTCATCAGGGCTATCGCGGGGAGATCGGGTGACGCAGGACCACGGCAACGGCGTACGGCACTATCGCTGGGGGCATTCGGAGCTGGCTGTCGACTTCGATTTCGGCGGGGCCGGTGGGGACGGCAGGGCAGATGAGAGCGGCGGGCCGAGCGGGGCCGCCTGGGCCGCCGGTGTCGGCGGGGACTCGCCTCAGCTGCTGCGGCTGGCGCGGCCCGGTGATCCCGAGCCCAAGGATGAGGATGCCGAGGTCCGTGCCGCGTTGCCGCTGGTCGATCTGGTGTTGGCCGGTGAGGGTACGGGATTCTCGGGGCCGCGGTTCACGGGGACGGCGCTCGGGCCGCGGCTGAGGTACCGGGCACACGTCGCCACGTACGAAGACGACGGCTGGCACCGTCTGACCGTCGAACTCCACGATCCCGCAAGCGAGTTGGTGGTCTTCGCGGAGTACGCCTCGCCCGACGGGGTGCCGGTGCTGCGCTCGCGGGTACGGCTCCGCAACGACGGCTCCGCGCCGGTTACCGTGCGCTCGGTCAGCAGTCTGCTGCTGGGCGCTCTGCCCTCCCCCGACGACCTGCTCGTGTTCCGTGCGCGCAACGACTGGCTCGCCGAGTGCCGTTGGTACGCCGAGCCGCTGCGGACGTCCGTGCCCGACATCGGCCGGGACGTCCACGAGCACGACAGCCGGGCCGCGGTGCGCCTGGCCGGGCGGGGCAGCTGGCCCACCGACGGACACTTGGCGTTGGGCGCCCTCAACCACCGTACGGACGAACGCAGTTGGCTGTGGCAGATCGAGTCCGCGGCGAGCTGGTCCTGGGAGGCGGGGGAAGCCGGCGGGCACACGTATCTGACGCTCGGCGGGCCGACCTCGGACGAGCACGGCTGGCGTGAAGTCCTGGAGCCGGGCGGGGAGTTCAGCAGCGAGTGGGCGGCGCTGGCCCTCGGCACCTGCTTCGACGGAGCGCTGGGCGCGCTGACGACGTACCGCCGTCTCATCCGCCGCCCGCACCCCGACCACGAACGGCTCCCCGTCATCTTCAACGACTACATGAACACGTTGATGGGCGACCCGACCACCGAGAAGCTGCTGCCGCTGATCGACGCGGCGGCCTCGGCCGGGGCGGAGTACTTCTGTATCGACACCGGCTGGTACGACGATGACGCGGCGGGCTGGTGGGACAGTGTCGGCGCCTGGCTGCCGTCCGCCGGGCGATTCCCCGGCGGGGGGCTCGGGGCGGTGCTCGACCGTATCCGCTCACGCGGGATGGTGCCCGGGCTGTGGCTGGAGCCGGAGGTCGTGGGCGTCCGCAGCACCGTCGCGCGCGAGCTTCCGGATGCCGCCTTCCTGCGCCACGAAGGCGGCGTCCGGGTCACCGAACAGGGCCGCCACCAGCTGGACCTGACGCATCCGGCGGCTCGCGCCCACCTCGACGAGGCGGTGGACCGGATCGTGGGCGAGTGGGGTGTGGGCTATCTGAAGCTGGACTACAACATCACCACCTCCGTGCCAGGGCTGCTCTCGCATACGCGGGCGTGGCTGTCCTGGCTGTCATCGGTGCTGGACCGCCACCCGTCGCTGGTGATCGAGAACTGCGCGTCCGGCGGTATGCGCATGGATGGCGCGTCCTTGGCCGTCGCGCAGGTGCAGTCCACGTCGGACCAGCAGGATCTGCTCCGCTATCCGCCGATCGCGGCGGCTGCGCCTACGGCTGTGCCGCCGGAGCAGGGGGCTGTGTGGGCGTATCCCCAGCCCGAGTTCTCGGACGACGAGATCAACTTCACGTTGGGTACGGCGTTGCTTGGGCGGGTGCATCTGTCCGGGCACCTCGACCGGATGTCGGCGGGACAGCTGTCGCTGGTACGGGACGCTGTGGCGACGTACAAGTCGATCCGGGGGGATCTGCGGGCGCAGGACGGCGCGCGTACGAGTGCCGCCCGCATCCAGGCCGACCACGAGATCCTGGTT
>NZ_JAAKZX010000197.1 GCF_011045025.1 Streptomyces ureilyticus | reverse complement strand
AGTTTCGGGAAGGGGCGGGGCTGGGGAAAGGCCCGCCGCAGGCGCTACGCCGCCCTCCGCTCCCCCTCAGCCTGCGCGGCAAACCGCGCCTTGGCCTCGTCCACCTTGCGCCCATAGTGCACCGAAGCCCACCACAGCGCCGCAAAGATCGCCCCCATGAAGAACATCGTCGGCACGACGAACCCGGACGCGATCAGCGCGATCTGCAGGGCCCAGCCCAACTGAACACCCCCCGGCCGTGTCACCACCCCGCACAGCAGCACACACAACAGCATCGCGACCCCACTCACCGTCCAGACCGTGGTCATGGACAGATCGGGATCCTTCATAGCGACAAGCCCGGCAAAACCGATGACGAAGAACTCACCGATCAACGTAGAAGCACAGAGCGTCCGCACAGCTCACCCCCTCCCCAACAACAGCCGAGCCTCACCCACGGTGATGACGGAACCGGTGACGAGAACGCCCCCACCCGCAAACTCACCCTCCTCCTCGGCCAGAGTGATCGCCGCCTCCAGAGCATCATCAAGCCGCGGCTCCACCTGAACCCGCTCCTCCCCGAACACCTCCACAGCCAGCGCGGCCAGCGCGTCCGCGTCCATCGCCCGATGGCTGGAGTTCTGCGTGATCACCACCTCGGCGAAGATCGGCTCAAAGGCCTCCAGCAGCCCGCGTACGTTCTTGTCGCCACTCACACCGACCACGCCGATCAGCCGGCTGAAGTCGAACACCTCACTGACACCCTCGGCGGTCGCCCGGGCCCCCGCCGGATTGTGCGCGGCGTCCAGCACCACGGTCGGCGACCGCCGCACCACCTCCATGCGCCCCGGCGCGGCCACCGCCGCGAACGCCTTGCGCACGGTGTCGATATCGAGCCGCTCGGCCCGCGCCGCACCCACGCCGAAGAACGCCTCCACCGCGGCGAGCGCGACGGCCGCGTTGTGCGCCTGGTACGCGCCGTGCACCGGCAGGAACACCTCTTCGTACTCCCCGCCGAGCCCACGCAAGGTCAACAGCTGCCCGCCGACGGCCAGTTGGCGCGACACGACTCCGAACTCCAGCCCTTCGCGGGCGACCGTCGCATCGACCTCGACGGCCTTCTTCAGCATCACCTGCGCCGCGTCGACCGGCTGCTGCGCCAGAATCACGGTCGCGCCCTGCTTGACGATGCCCGCCTTCTCCACGGCGATCTCGCCGGGCGTATTGCCCAGCCGGTCGGTGTGGTCGAGATCGATGGGGGTCACCACGGCGACATCACCGTCGATCACGTTCGTGGCGTCCCAGCTGCCGCCCATGCCCACCTCGACGACGGCCACATCGACCGGCGCGTCCGCGAACGCCGCGTACGCCATCCCCGTCAGCACCTCGAAGAAGGACAGCCGGAACTCCTGCTGCCCGTCCACCATCTCGACGTACGGCTGAATGTCCCGGTACGTCTCCACGAACCGCTCGGCGTCCATCGGCGCGCCGTCCAGGCTGATCCGCTCGGTGATCGACTGGACGTGCGGCGAGGTGTACCGCCCGGTGCGCAGTTCAAAGGCGCCGAGCAGCGCCTCGATCATGCGGGCCGTGGACGTTTTGCCGTTCGTCCCCGTGATGTGGATCGAGGGGTACGAGCGCTGCGGCTCCCCCAGTACGTCCATCAGCGCGGCGATCCGCGTGATCGACGGCTCCAGCTTCGTCTCACCCCACCGCGTGGCCAACTCGGCCTCGACCTCGCGCAACGCCTTGTCGACCTCGGGATCGGCCGGCCGCGCGGGAACATCGGCCTCCGGCGGCCCGCCCTGCGCGCGCAGGGTACGGCTGCCGGCCTCGATCACCGCGAGATCGGGGTCGCGCTGCGTCTCCGCCTCGACGATCTCTTCGAAGGGGTCGGGCTCGCTGCTGTGGTCTGGGGGGAGCTCACTCACGGGGCCAGTCTACGGAGCCGGACTGACACTCGTAGCTGCGGGCAGTCGTGCCGCTGGGGCGGCAAAAGGCGCCCGGAGCCTGCCGGCTCCGGGCGCCTTCCACCACGTAACACCGCCTAGCCCTGCGGCAACCGCTCAAGCTGCGCCTGAATCCGCGCGATGTCCTCGCCGGCCTTGGCAAGCCGCGTACGGATCTTGTCCACGACCTGCTCCGGAGCCTTCGCGAGAAACGCCTCGTTGCCCAGCTTCGCCTCGGCCTGCTGGCGCTCCTTCTGGGCGGCGGCCAGATCCTTCGCGAGCCGCTTCCGCTCCGCGGCCACATCGATCGTGCCGGAGAGATCCAGCGCGACCTGCGCACCCGCGACCGGCAGCGTCGCCGTGGCCGCGAAGCCCTCGCCCTCCGGCTGGAGGCGCAGCAGCTGGCGGATGGCCGCCTCGTGCGGGGCCAGGGCGGTCCCGTCGAGGGTGAGCCGGGCCGGGACGCGCTGGCCGGGCTGGAGCCCCTGGTCGTTACGGAACCGGCGGACCTCCGTGATGACCTGCTGCAGCGTCTCGATCTCCCGCTCGGCCGCCGCGTCACGGAACCCTGAGTCGGCCGGCCAGTCCGCGATCACGACGGACTCGCCGCCCGTGAGCGTGGTCCACAGCGTCTCCGTGACGAACGGGACGATCGGGTGCAGCAGCCGCAGCGTGACGTCCAGGACCTCGCCCAGGACCCGCTTGCTGACGTCGGCCGCGGCGCCGCCGGCGTTGAACGTCGTCTTGGAGAGCTCGACGAACCAGTCGAAGACCTCGTCCCACGCGAAGTGGTAGAGGGAGTCGGAGAGCTTGGCGAACTGGAAGTCGTCGTAGAACGCGTCGACTTCGGCGACGGTCTCGTTGAGGCGGGCCAGGATCCACCGGTCCGTTGCCGACATCTGGGACGCGTCCGGGAGCGGGCCCGCCACCGTCGCGCCGTTCATCAACGCGAAACGGGTCGCGTTCCAGATCTTGTTGGCGAAGTTCCGGGACGCCTGGACCCAGTCCTCGCCGATCGGCACGTCCGCGCCCGGGTTGGCGCCGCGGGCGAGCGTGAAGCGGACGGCGTCGGAGCCGTACGCGTCCATCCAGTCCAGCGGGTCGACCGAGTTGGGGTTCGACTTGGACATCTTCTTGCCGTGCTCGTCGCGGACGAGACCGGTCAGCGCGATGGTCTTGAACGGAGCCTCGCCGTCCATCGCGTACAGACCGAACATCATCATCCGGGCGACCCAGAAGAAGATGATGTCGTGCCCGGTGAGCAGAACGTCCGTCGGATAGAACTTCTCGAGATCCGGGGTCCGCTCCGGCCAGCCGAGCGTGGAGAACGGCCACAGGCCCGAGGAGAACCAGGTGTCGAGAACATCCGTGTCCTGGGTCCAGCCGTCACCGCTCGGGACCTCCTCGTCAGGGCCGACGCAGACGACCTCGCCGTTCGGCCCGTACCAGACCGGGATGCGGTGGCCCCACCACAACTGCCGCGAGATGCACCAGTCGTGCATGTTGTCGACCCAGTCGAAGTAGCGCTTCGACATCTCCTTGGGGTGGATCTCCACCCGCCCGTCGCGGACGGCGTCACCGGCGGCCTGCGCGAGCGGGCCGACCTTGACCCACCACTGGAGGGACAGGCGCGGCTCGATGGTGGTCTTGCAGCGCGAGCAGTGGCCGACGGAGTGGACGTACGGACGCTTCTCGGCGACGATCCGGCCCTGCTCACGCAGCGCGGCGACGATCGTGGAGCGGGCCTCGAAACGGTCGAGGCCCTGGAACGGGCCGTGGACGGTGATGACACCGCGCTCGTCCATGACCGTCAGCGACTCCAGGCCGTGGCGCTGGCCGATCTCGAAGTCGTTCGGATCGTGCGCGGGCGTCACCTTGACGGCGCCGGTGCCGAACTCGGGGTCCACGTGCGTGTCCGCGACGACGGGGATGGTGCGGTCGGTGAGCGGCAGCTTGATCCGCTTTCCGATCAGGTGCTGATAACGCTCGTCCTCGGGATGGACCGCGACCGCGGTGTCACCGAGCATCGTCTCGGCCCGGGTGGTGGCGACGACCAGAGTCTCCTCGCCCTCCCCGTACTTGATGGAGACGAGCTCGCCGTCGTCGTCCTGGTACTCGACCTCGATGTCCGAGATGGCGGTGAGACAGCGGGGACACCAGTTGATGATGCGCTCGGCGCGGTAGATCAACTCGTCGTCGTACAGCTTCTTGAAGATGGTCTGGACGGCGTGGGACAGCCCCTCGTCCATGGTGAACCGCTCACGGGACCAGTCGACGCCGTCGCCAAGCCGCCGCATCTGGCCGAGGATCCGGCCGCCGTATTCTTCCTTCCACTGCCAGACGCGCGAGACGAACTCCTCGCGCCCGAGGTCATGGCGGGACTTGCCTTCGTCCGCGAGCTGCTGCTCGACCTTGTTCTGCGTGGCGATACCCGCGTGGTCCATGCCGGGCAGCCACAGCGACTCGTACCCCTGCATGCGCTTGCGCCGCGTGAGGGCGTCCATGAGCGTGTGCTGGAAGGCGTGCCCCAGGTGGAGCGAGCCGGTGACGTTCGGCGGCGGGATGACGATGGTGTACGGCGGCTTGTCGCTCTTCGCGTCGGCGCCGAAGTAACCCCGCTCTACCCAGCGCTCGTACAGCTTCCCCTCTACCTGGGCCGGCGCGTACTGGGTCGGCAGTTCGGGGGTGTTGGCTGGCGGCTGCTGCTGAGCGTTGTCGGTCACGGGGTCAGTTTAGAGGTGTCACGGGTCGGTCCTGAAACTCGATTGTTCGGTAACGGTGAGACCCCCGATGCTCCCCGCGGACGCTCGTTACGACAGGATGTTCGGAACGCATAAATATCTGGAGGGGAACCCAGAATGAGCTACAACCAGCCGGGCCCATACGGCGGGCAGCCTCAGCAGCCGGGACCGTACGGTCAGCCAGGCGGTCAGCCCGGCGGTCAGCCAGGCCCCTACGGCCAGCAGCCGCAGGCTCCGCAGCCCGGCTATGGCTACCCGCAGCAGGCTCCTCCGCAGCAGCCGGGCTATGGGTACCCCCAGCAGACTCCTCCCGGTGCTCCGCCTCAGCAGCCCGGCTACGGCCAGCAGCCCCCGCCCTACGGCATGCCGCAGCCGCCCGCTCCCGGCGGCGGCAAGAAGAAGACCGGGATCATCATCGGCGCCGTGGCTGTCGTGGCCGCGATCGCGGTGGGCGCGTACTTCGTGATCGGCGGGGGCGGCGGCGGTTCCTCGGACGTGGCGGACGACGGCCCGCACAAGCTGGCTACGCCCGCGACGGTGCTCAGCGGTGAGTACAAGAAGGGCGACGAAGGCGCGAACAGCGGCAGCTTCAACGAGGAAGACGTCAAGAACGCCGAGGAAGCCGGCGTGAAGAACCCCAAGGACGTGAACGCCGCGTACGAGGCCGGGGACAAGGACAACCCGCTGTCACAGAAGCTCCTCCAGTTCCTGGGCGTCTACGGCGAGATCGAGGACCCGGAGAAGGTCGTCGACGCCATGTTCGCCGAGTTGAAGAAGGAGTCCAGCAAGGACAGCCAGGGCGAGCTCGTCGGCAGCCCGAAGGCCTTCACGCCCGCAGGACTCGACGGCGCGGTCCTGAAGTGCCAGGAGACCAAGGTCCCGGGTGACGAGACCGGCGAGGCGGGGCCCAAGGAGATCAAGATGCCGGTGTGCATCTGGGGTGACCACAGCACCCTCGGTGTCACCATCAACGCGAACATCGCCGACGCACTGGCGGGCAAGGGCGTCGACCTCGCAGCGGCGGCCGAGCAGACGGCCAAGTTCCGCAAGGAAGTCCGCGTCAAGGCCTGACGCAGCGCAGCGACGACGCATCAACGACGAAGGGGCCCCGGTCAGTTGACCGGGGCCCCTTCGTTACGCGTACGAGCGGCTACGCCGTCTTCTGCTCCCCCGAGCCCCGCCCCCGCGCATCGCGCGGAATGAGCGTCGGGTTGACGTTCGAGAGGACGACGTCCGCTGTGATGACGACGCGGCCTACGTCCTTGCGGGACGGGACCTCGTACATCACCGACTGGAGGACCTCTTCCATGATGGCGCGCAGGCCGCGGGCGCCGGTCTGCCGCAAGATGGCCTGGTCGGCGATGGCTTCGAGGGCCTCGCGCTCGAAGTCCAGCTCTACGCCGTCGAGTTCGAAGAGGCGCTGGTACTGCTTCACGAGCGCGTTGCGCGGCTCGACCAGGATCTGGAGGAGCGCCTCGCGGTCGAGGTTGTGGACCGAAGTGATCACCGGGAGGCGGCCGATGAACTCGGGGATCATGCCGAACTTGACGAGGTCCTCGGGCATGACGTCCTCGAACTGGTCCTTCTCCTCCAGCTCGCGCTTCGAGCGGATCGTCGCGCCGAAGCCGATGCCCTTCGCGCCCGCGCGGGACTCGATGATCTTCTCCAGGCCGGCGAAGGCGCCGCCCACGATGAACAGGACGTTCGTCGTGTCGATCTGGATGAACTCCTGGTGGGGGTGCTTGCGGCCGCCCTGGGGCGGGACCGAGGCCGTCGTGCCCTCAAGGATCTTCAGCAGCGCCTGCTGGACGCCCTCGCCGCTCACGTCCCGCGTGATCGACGGGTTCTCGCTCTTGCGGGCCACCTTGTCGATCTCGTCGATGTAGATGATCCCGGTCTCGGCCTTCTTGACGTCGTAGTCCGCGGCCTGGATGAGCTTCAGCAGGATGTTCTCGACGTCCTCGCCGACATAGCCCGCCTCTGTCAGCGCCGTGGCGTCGGCGATGGCGAAGGGGACGTTCAGCATGCGCGCCAGGGTCTGGGCGAGCAGGGTCTTTCCGGAGCCCGTGGGGCCGAGGAGCAGGATGTTGGACTTCGCCAACTCGATGGCGTCGTCGCGGTTCTGCCCCGTGCTGTTCTCACCGGCCTGAACCCGCTTGTAGTGGTTGTACACCGCTACGGAGAGGGCCTTCTTCGCCGACTCCTGGCCGACGACGTACCCCTCGAGGAACTCGTAGATCTCGCGAGGCTTGGGGAGTTCCTCCCACCTCACCTCGCTCGTTTCGGCGAGCTCTTCCTCGATGATCTCGTTGCAGAGATCGATGCACTCGTCGCAGATGTACACACCGGGGCCTGCGATGAGCTTCTTGACCTGCTTCTGGCTCTTGCCACAGAACGAGCACTTGAGCAGATCGCCGCCGTCACCGATGCGTGCCACGGTGTGCTTCCCCTTCGCCTGGGAGACGCCTAGGTCCAGCGGCTCCTGGTGCTGCCTTATGTCCGACGGTACCTTGCCTAGCCCCCCGTTCGGGCCCCCCTTGGCGCGGTTCACTTTGACGCGTACGGCGCCAAACCGTGCCAAGGGGCGGCTGACGATACAGCGCTACGTCACGCGACCGCGGCGCTATTCATCTTCCTGGTCGAGATGATCTGGTCGATCAGGCCGTACGAGAGCGCGTCCTCAGCGGTGAGGATCTTGTCGCGCTCGATGTCCTCGCGGATCTTCTCGATGGGCGTGGTGGAGTGCTTGGCCAGCAGATCCTCGAGCTGGGCACGCATCCGGAGGATTTCGTTCGCCGCGATCTCCAGGTCGGAGACCTGGCCACGGCCCGTCTCGCTGTAGGGCTGGTGGATCAGCACACGGGCGTTGGGCAGCGCCATGCGCTTGCCCGGCGTACCGGCGGCCAGCAGGATCGCGGCGGCGGAGGCCGCCTGTCCCATGCAGACCGTCTGGATGTCCGGCTTCACGAACTGCATCGTGTCGTAGATCGCGGTGAGCGCCGTGAAGGAGCCGCCGGGGCTGTTGATGTAGACCGAGATGTCCCGGTCGGGGTCCATCGACTCCAGGCACAGCAGCTGCGCCATGACGTCGTTGGCGGAGGCGTCGTCGATCTGCACACCGAGGAAGATCACGCGCTCCTCGAAGAGCTTCGCGTACGGGTCGTACTCGCGCACGCCCTGCGAGGTGCGCTCGACGAAGCGCGGGATGACGTAGCGGGACTCCGCGCGGGGGCCGGTGTACTCGGCCTCCGTGCGGGCGTAGAGGCCGCTGCCGGGGAAGTCGTTCACTGTGTCTCCTGGGAGCCTGATAAAGAGCTGAGGCGGTCGGCTGGGGCTCGGAAGGCTTACGCCGGTGCGCCCGGGCCGCGTACGGGCCGCCCGTGGGCGTGTGCCGTACGCAGCCGTGGGCGCGTGCCGAGCTAGGCCGCTCCGGTGCCGCCGCCGCCCGGCATACCGGCAGCGGTGGGCATGATGTCGTCGATCAGGCCGTACTCCTTGGCCTCGATCGGGTCGAACCAGCGGTCACGGTCCGAGTCGCGGGTGATCTGCTCCACGGTCTGGCCGGTGTGGAAGGCGGTCAGCTCCGCCATCCGCTTCTTGGTGTGCAGCAGCCGCTCGGCGTGGATCTTGATGTCCGACGCGGAACCGGCGAGGCCGGCCGAGGGCTGGTGGATCAGGATCTCGGCATTCGGCAGGGCGAAGCGCTTGCCCGGGGTGCCCGCGCTCAGCAGGAACTGGCCCATCGAGGCCGCCATGCCCATGGCGATGGTCACCACGTCGTTCTGGATGTACTGCATGGTGTCGTAGATCGCCATGCCGGCCGTGATAGATCCGCCGGGGCTGTTGATGTACAGGAAGATGTCCTTGTCCGGGTCGGCGGCAAGGAGCAGCAGCTGTGCGGTGATCTTGTTCGCGATGTCGTCGTCGACCGGCTGGCCGAGGAAGATGATTCGCTCACCGAGCAGCCGGTTGTAGACCTGGTCGCCGAGGCCACCACCGATGGAGGGCTCGCCGGCGGCTGAAGGCATCAGATTCGTCACGTATCCACCTGCTCGTCTTAACGACGGCGCCGGGGCCGTCTTACGTAGTCTGCCGGGGGCTGGGCAGTTTCGGGGACTCCCCTGCCCTCGTACTCATGGACCCTAACGCGCGGGTCCCTTCGGGGAATCCCGAGGAGAGACCTGTTCGCTGTGAGCGCATGCGCTCCGCTGGTTGCGCAGGGGTTTTGGCGGGGGGACCCCCAGAGCGGGGCCCCCATCGCGGCGGAGCCGCATATGTCGCAGCCCCGCCGTACAGCTGCTGAAGCGCCGCAGGCTTACGCCTCGGGCTTCTCCTCGGAGGCCTCAGTGGCCTCGGCGGAGCCCTCCGCCGGGGTCTCCTCGGAGGAGGCCTCGACGTCGGAGGAGGTCTCGTCCTCCTCCTCGTCGTCCAGGTCGACGAGCTCGCCGTTCGTGTCCTTGACCGTGGCCGCCTCTACGACGACCGCGAGAGCCTTGCCGCGGGCGACCTCGCCGACCAGCATCGGGACCTGGCCGCCCTCGACGACCGCCTGGGCGAACTGGTCGGGGGACATGCCAGAGGAAGCGGCGCGGCGCATGAGGTGCTCGGTGAGCTCCTCCTGGTTGACGTTCAGCTTCTCCTTGTTGACCAGCTCGTCGAGGACGAACTGGGTCTTGATGCCCTTGACCGCGGCCTCACGCGTCTCGGTGTCGAACTCCTCGGCCGTCTTGCCCTGGATCTCCAGGTACTGCGGCAGGTCGAGGCCCATCTGGCCGAGCTGGTGGTGCTCGAGGTTGTGCTTACGGGTGTTGATCTCGTCCTCGAGGAGCTTCTCCGGGACGGGCACCTCGACCAGCTCGAGCAGCTTCTCCAGGACGCGCTCCTGGGCCTGTGTGGCCTGGTCGTACTGCTTCATGTTCTCGAGACGCTTACGGCTGTCCGCCCGCATCTCTTCCAGGGTGTCGAACTCGGAGGCGAGCTGCGCGAAGTCGTCGTCCAGCTCGGGAAGCTCACGCGCGGCGACCTGGGTGACCTTGACGGAGACCTCGGCCTCCTTGCCGGCCGCCGAGCCGCCCTTGAGCTCGGAGGTGAAGGTGGCCTCGCCATCGGCCTCCAGGCCCTTCACGGCGTCGTCGATGCCGTCCAGCAGTTCACCGGAGCCGATGGTGTAGGAGACGCCGCTCGCGACGCCGTCCTCCAGGATCTCGCCGTCGACCTTGGCCTCCAGGTCGATCGTCACGACGTCGCCGTCCTCGGCGGCGCGCTCGACCGGCGTGGTGGACGCGAAGCGCTCACGCAGCTCCTCGACGGCCTTGTCGACGTCCTCCTCGCTGACCTCGACGGCGTCGACCTCGACCTCGATGCCCGAGTAGTCCGGGATCTCGATGGCCGGGCGGATGTCGACCTCGGCGGTGAAGTTCAGCGTCTCGCCGTCCTTCAGCTCCGTGATGTCGACCTCGGGCTGGCCGAGCACGTTCAGCTCGGCGTTGTTGACCGCGTCGGTGTAGAACTTCGGAAGCGCGTCGTTGACCGCCTCCTCCAGAACCGCACCGCGGCCGAACCGCTGGTCGATGACGCGCGCCGGAATCTTGCCCTTCCGGAACCCCTTCACCGTGACCTGCTGGTTGATCTTCTTGTACGCCGCGTCGAGGCTGTCCTTGAGCTCCTCGAAGGGCACCTCGACAGTGAGCCGAACCCGGGTCGGGTTCAGGGTCTCCACGGCGCTCTTCACGGTTCGGTCTCCTTGATGGCTGACTTCTTGGGGTTCTGCTGTCGACCTCTGCCGGATGCGGCGGGTGCCTCAGCGGATTCGCGGCCCTTGCGAGACGTAACAGTGCAGACATACGGGCGCGCAATTTGCATAGTAGCCGCAGGCGGTACACGCCCCAAAAGGCGAGCTTCCGGTGCCGCGGGCCCGGAGAGCCCGGTCGGGTTCCGGACCGGGTCTCCGCTGGTGGTCACCGGGTCCCTGCTGATGGTCGGGGTGGCGGGATTTGAACCCACGGCCTTCCGCTCCCAAAGCGGACGCGCTACCAAGCTGCGCCACACCCCGTTCGGTGCGACACGTAGGGTACATGCCCGCCGACACCGCGGCTCCCGCATTTCGCGGGCTCCTGAAGGGCCGCGGAACGGGATGTGCGACAAAGGGTGCCACCCGCTACGATGCTCCAGTGCCGCGCGTCCACTGACCTGCGGCGCGTACCGTGCGGGCGTAGCTCAATGGTAGAGCCCTAGTCTTCCAAACTAGCTACGCGGGTTCGATTCCCGTCGCCCGCTCCATACGGCTCAGGGCCAGGTCAGAGGTTGAATCCTCTGCCTGGCCCTGAGGCGTTTCGGGGGTCGCCGGCATCCGCGACGGCTCGCGGAGGTGACGTACGCGCGGACCAGGGCCTCGTGCAGGGGTGCCGGGAGCTGCGCTCAGAACTGGATGTCGTTGAGGGTCTCCGCTATCGAGTTGAGGAACCGCTGGATGTCATCGGCCATGCCCGTCGATGCCAGGAAGAAGCCGAACAGTACGGCGACGATCGCCGGACCCGGCTTGATGGATCCTCCTCGGATCAACACCACGAGGACGATCGCCAACAGCAGCACAACTGATAGCGAAATGGCCACAACTGATCACACCCTACGGTCGGTCCGCTCTCCCGGCCCGAGGATGCCACCCCGCACACCCCCGCAGAACCATCGTGCCACCAACAGGCCCGGCCTATGCGGGAGGTGGGGCATCATCGGCCATCGTTCTCGCCGTACCTGCACAATCCGTACCCGCCGGGCACTCCCCGGCGGCCATGAACGGCGGTGTGGCGTACGGCAATTCGCGGAGTCTCCTGCACGCCGAATTCAGGAGGGTCATTGCCGTGCCCACACATCCTGATCGCAGATTATTCGAATTGTTGCCGCGGGCACAGCGGGAGGCCGTCAGCGGTTCGGAGAGGGGGCCATCAAACGCCAATCAACGGACATTTCACCAGAGTCGCCCGCGTACGTTATGCGCCATTTAGTCGGGATGAAGAGGTACGTAACAGACGTACGTGTCACGGCAGTCGACCTCCGCATCACCAAGTCGGCTTCGCCACCGTTCCCTCTCCTCCTTCTTCAAATCCTCTGTACTCAGCGGGATAAGCAGGGGTTAAGCAGGAATGACGAGGAGGGTTTTACGAAAACGCACCGGCAACGCTAGGGTGCCTCAGATGTTCACCGCTGCCTCGTCCCCCGCTCGCGCAGCGAGGTCCCGCATCGTCTCCCCCAGTTCCTGGTGGGAGGGTCTGTGACGAACTCGCTCCGCCCACACGGCCAACAGAGGGCGCCGCTCCCGCCGACGGAGGAGTCGTCGGTGTCCGCGATGCCGAGCCCTCGAACCCGCGACAGCCCGCAGGCGCACACCGCTCCCGCCGGGCCTCAGGCCAAGCCGGCCAAGCAACGCGACGCGTTCTTCGACAACGCCAAGTACCTGGCCATCGTGCTCGTCGCGATGGGCCACACCTGGGAGCCGCTGACCGACCACAGCCGCACCGCCGAAGCGCTCTACATGGTCGTCTACGCCTTCCACATGCCGGCGTTCATCCTCATCTCCGGCTATTTCTCACGCAGTTTCGACATGCGAGCCGACCGGCTCCAGCGGCTGGTGACGGGCATCGCCGTGCCGTACATCCTCTTCGAAGCCGCGTACTCCGTCTTCAAGAAGGTCGCGGACGACGATCCGACCCATCCGGTCAGCCTGCTCGACCCCTGGTACCTCACGTGGTTCCTGGTCGCGCTGTTCGTGTGGCGGCTGACGACGCCGCTGTGGAAGGTCGTGCGCTGGCCGGTGCCGCTCGCGCTCGCCATCGCGGTCCTCGCCTCCGTCTCGCCCGACATCGGTGACGACCTGGATCTGCAACGTGTGCTGCAGTTCCTGCCGTTCTTCGTCATCGGCCTGTGCATGAAGCCCGAGCACTTCCAGCTGATGCGGCGCCGAGAAGTCCGGATCCTGTCGGTGCCGGTGTTCGCGGCGGCGCTGGTCGTGGCGTACTGGGCGGCTCCGCGGATGACGTCGGCGTGGTTCTACCACCGGGACAGCGCCCAGGAGTTGGGCACGCCGTGGTGGGCCGGTGTCGTCATGACGCTCGCGCTGTTCGGCTGCTCGATGGTCCTCACGGCCTGCTTCTTCTCCTGGGTGCCGCGTCGCAAGATGTGGTTCACGGTGCTCGGCGCGGGGACGCTGTACGGCTATCTGCTGCACGGTTTCCTGGTCAAGGGCGGCCGTTTCTGGGGCTGGTTCGACTACACGTGGCTGCATGAACCGCTCGGCGAGATCTTCGTCACGCTGGTCGCCGCCGCCGCGATCACCCTGCTGTGCACCCCGCCCGTCCAGCGCATGTTCCGCTTCGCGATGGAGCCGAAGATGGAGTGGGCGTTCAAGCGGGATGCCGCCGAGCTGGCTCGCGAGCGGACCAAGTCCTAGGCGAGGCCCAAGCCTCAGTCCCCCAAGTCCTAGGCCAGGCCCAGGAGTTCGCGCATCCTCGCGTACTTCTGGGCCAGTCGCGTCCGCGTGGGCTCGTCCAGGGCCGCCAGCCTCGCCGGATTCGCGTTGTGAGCCAGGTCGGATTCCTTGACCAGGAGGGCCCCCGGCGTCGCCAGGATGCGTTCGGCGTACGACTCCGGGGGCTCGCCGGGGCGCTTGGTGAGGGCCAGCACGATGTCCTTGGTGCGCCGGGTCAGCGCGGCCTCGTGCAGCAGCCAGTCCTCCGAGAGGACCTCGTCCTCGACGGTGTCGTGGAGCCAGGCGGCCGCGATCTGTTCGTCGTCGCCGCCCCGGGCGCGTACCCCCTCGGCGACCGCCTGGAGGTGCTCGGCGTACGGCCGGCCCGCCTTGTCGGTCTGGGCGGCGTGTGCGTTACGGGCGATGGCCTCGACTTCGGTGAGGCTCAGCAGTGCTTTCTCGGTCATGCGTCGAGTGTGCCGCGCACCGCCGACCTGGCGGGTATCGACGCCGCCGCCAGACCGGTCACGAGCACGGTCGCGGCGAGCGAGCCGTACAGCAGCGGAGGTATGTACGGCGCCTGCCCCGTCAGCCCCTTCATCATCGGGACGAGCGTGGCGAGCGCGATGCCCGTGCCGAGGGCGAGGCCCGCGAGCACGACGAGCAGGGCCTCCCAGTGGATCATGTTCAGCACCTGGCTGCGGGGGGAGCCGATGAGCCGCAGGGTGCCCAGTTCGCGATGGGGGTCCCCCGCTCGAGCGAAGCCGAGAGTGGGGGAGGTCCAGGACGGTCATCACCAGCGGGTCAACCGGCGGACGTCTCCCGGCAGATCAGCAGCAACGCCCTGTCATCGTTCACATCCCGCGCAACCGCCTCGATCAAATGCCACGCCGCTCCATGAAACCCCCCGGCCACATACCGGTCCGCCTCGCCGGTGAGGCGGTCGATGCCCTCCGCGATGTCCCGGTCGGACGTCTCGACCAGGCCGTCCGTGAACAGCATCAGAACGTCGCCGGGGCGCAACGTACCTTTCACGGGATCGAACTGAGCCCCGTCGTACACCCCGAGCAGCGGCCCCTCCGCGGACTTCTCCTCCCAGCGCCCGCTTCCCGCACTCAGCTGCAGCCCGGGGGGATGCCCGGCCGAGAACAGCTCGTAGTCGCCGGAGTCCAGGTCCAGGACGAGGTGGATCGATGTGGCGAACCCCTCGTCCCAGTCCTGCCGGAGCAGGTAGCCGTTCGCCGCGGGGAGGAAGGCGTGCGGCGGCAGCGAGCCGAGCAGCCCCCCGAACGCCCCCGACAGAAGCAGCGCACGCGACCCCGCGTCCATGCCCTTGCCGGACACGTCCGTCAGGACGACCTCGAGCGTGCGCCCGCCGTTCGTACGGGCGGCCACCACGAAGTCCCCCGAGAACGACTGACCGCCGGCCGGCCGCAGGGCCATCTCGCGATGCCAGCCCACCGGCAGCTTCGGCAACTTGCTCTGGACGCGGATGCGTTCCCGCAGGTCGAACAGCATGGTGCCGCCGCGCCGCCACGGCACGCCGACCCGGCTGCGGAACTGCGCGATGAGCAGGCCGAAGAAGCCGCAGGCGGCGACGACCAGCACGGTCCCCGGCGTCACCCGGGACGGGCCCTCCGTGTAGGGGCCGAGTTTCACGGACTCGACGATCAGGGCGGTGGCGGCGGCCGCGTACAGGCCGAGCAGGCTGGCCGGCCGCAGCAGCAGGCCGCCGGCGACGATCGGGAGGACCAGCGCGGCCGGCGAGAACCACACGGAGTTGGCGAGTGTGGCGCCCGTGATCACGGGAATGGTCAGCAGCAGACCGGCCAGCGCGACCCAGTCCGAGCCGTCCCCACGGAAGTAGTCGACAGCGGATCTGCGCAGCCCTGTGCGGACCCGGTGCAGTTGCTTCTTGCACCGGGCCGTGAACGTGTCGGCTTCCGCGCGCCGCTCTCGTCCTGCTGCCATTGTTCGGGACCCTATCCATCGGACCAGGCACTTGGCACGGGAGGTCCCACTTGTCCCCCGTCCGAGAACCGAAGTCACAGAAACGTCCGATCCCCGAGGATCGCATGCCGCCGAGGGCGGCCCGCCCCGAGCTGACAGAAATCCACTCGCTGGAAATCCACTCGCTGATCCCGGATTGCCCTGGTAGGCATGGCATATGACCACTGACTTGCGCGTGCTCCGGCCGGAAGAATGGGACAAGTGGTACGGAAAGCTAATGCTCGCCTTCGGCGGAGTCGACGAGTCGCCGGAGGAGCGCGCCCTGTGGAACGGCCTCACGGAGTTCGACCGCTTCATCGGGGCCTGGGACGGCGACGAGTGCGTGGGTACGGCGGGTGCGTTCAGCTTCCGAATGACCGTTCCGGGCGGCGCCCTCGTGAAGGCGGCCGGCATCACGATGGTGAGCGTCGCCGCGACGCACCGCCGCCGCGGGCTGCTGACCTCCATGAAGCGCAGGCAGCTGGACGACATCCACTCCTGGGGCGAGCCGCTGGCCGTACTGACCGCTTCCGAGCCGGTGATATACGGCCGATTCGGCTACGGCGCGGGGACCCAGCAGTTGCGCGCGGAGATCGACACATCCCGCGTACGGCTGACGGTGCCGCCCGGCACCGACGACGTACGACTTCGCCTGGCCGAACCTGACGCGGACGCCGTACGCGATGCGTGCGAGGCCGTCTACGCACGCCAGGTGCCTACCCGGCCCGGCATGTTGGCACGGCTGCCCGGCTGGGAGGGGCTGCCGCTGCTCGACCCGCCGGCCGAACGGAAGGGCTCGTCGCCGTTGCAGTGCGTGCTCGCCGAGCGGGAAGGCGAAGTGGTCGGCTACGCCCGGTACTTCACCAAGCCGGGGTGGGACGCGGCCGGCCCCAAGGGCACGATCGAGCTGCGCGATCTGGAGGCGCTGGACCCGGCCGCGTACGCGGCGCTGTGGCGCTTCCTCTTCGACATCGACCTGACATCGACGGTGAAGACCTACAACCGTCCCGTCGACGACGCCTGGCAGCACCTCGTCTCCGACGTCCGACGGTGCGCGCTCAACCTGCGCGACTCGCTGTACGTACGGCTCGTGGATGTCGGGGCCGCGCTCGAGGCGCGTACGTATCAGGCGCCTGTGGACGTCGTGTTCGAGGTCGAGGACGCCTTCTGCCCCTGGAACGAGGGGCGTTGGCGGCTCTCCGGTGACGCGAAGGGGGCGTCTTGCTCGCGGACCACCGACTCGGCCGATCTCGCCCTGTCCGTACGGGAGTTGGGGTCGGCCTATCTCGGTGGCGTGTCCCTGGCCTCACTCGCCGCGGCCGGGCAGGTACGGGAGCTGCGCCAGGGCGCGCTCGCGGAGGCCACGCTCGGCTTTTCCGGCGCCGTCGCGCCCTGGCTGCCGCACGGCTTCTGAGCCGGCCCGGAGGCCTCTAGGCCTTCTGGCAGGTGGGGCACCAGAAGAGGTTGCGGGCGGCGAGACCGGCGGTGCGGATCTCGCCGCCACAGATGTGGCAGGGCAGATCGGCCCTGCGGTACACGTAGACCTCGCCGCCGTGGTCATCCTTGCGCGGCGGGCGGCCCATCGCGTCCGGCTCGTGTTCTGGGCGGACGGTGTCGATGCGGTTGTTGCGGACGCCTTCGCGCATGAGTGCCGCGAGGTCCGTCCACATCGCGTCCCACTCCGTGGGGGTGATGTCCTTGCCCGGCCGGTACGGGTCGATGCCGTGCCGGAAGAGGACTTCCGCGCGGTAGACGTTGCCTACTCCCGCGATGACCTTCTGGTCCATGAGGAGGGCGGCGATCGTCGTACGGCTGCGGGAGATGCGTGCGTACGCCTGTGCCGGGTCGGCGTTCTCGCGCAGGGGGTCCGGACCCAGGCGGTCGTGGATCGCCTGCTTCTCCGCGTCGGTGATCAGGGTGCACGTGGTGGGGCCGCGGAGGTCTGCGTACGCGGTGTCGTTGGTGAGGCGTAGGCGGATGGTTTCGGTGGGCGGGGGTGTGGGGGCGTCGCCCAGGGTGACCTTGCCGAAGAGGCCGAGGTGGATGTGGGTCCAGGCGTCGGTCTCGAAGCGCAGGAAGAGGTGTTTGCCGTGGGCTTCGGCGGTGGTCAGCGTGGTCCTGTCCAGGAGGGCGGCGGCGTCGGTGAACTTGCCCTGGGGGCTGGTGACGCGGGCCGTCCGGCCGCCGAACCGTTCGAGGTAGTCCTCGGCCAGGCGGTGGATGGTGTGCCCTTCGGGCACGGGGGCCTCCTGTGCGTGTGCGTCCTGCGGTCGGGGCGGATTCTTCCCCAGCCCCGCCCCTTCCCGGCTGTAACAATTTGCGGCTCCGCCGCGTGGGGGGGGCTGCGCCCCCAG
>NZ_JAAKZX010000196.1 GCF_011045025.1 Streptomyces ureilyticus | reverse complement strand
GTACGAGGCCGGAACCGTCATGGACGGGGCTCCGCCCGAGGGCACGGTCCTCGCCGATTTCGAAGGCGGAACGTACGGTGACTGGACGGCGACCCCCGCCACCACCGCCGTTGAGGCTGCACGCCCTCGCAGGACGCAGCCTCAGCAGCGCGGACTCGCGGACTCGCGGACCCATGACAGGAGTCATGAATTGGAACAGATCCTGCTCTTCGCCGTGCTCGGCCTCGGCCAGGGGGCACTGATCGCCGGCATCGCGCTCGGCGTCGTGGTCACCTACCGGGGCTCGGGCATCATCAACCTGTCCACCGGCGCCGTCGCCATGGCCTCGGCCTATGCCTTCTGGGCCCTGACCACCGGTTTCTTCGGATTCACGCTGCCCGTCGGGCCCGCCCTCGCCGGGGCCCTCGCGGTCGCGCTCGCCGTCGGAGTGCTCACGGAGATGGCGGTCTTCAAGCCGCTGCGAACCGTCTCACCCCTGGCCAAACTCGCGGCCTCCCTCGGCATCCTGCTCACCCTGCAGGCCACCGTGCTCCTGGTCTTCGGGGTTCAGCCGCAGCAGGCACCGAGCATCCTTCCGGCCGACACCGTCACCATCCTGGGCGTCACCACACCCTCCGACCGCTTCGTCCTGGCCGGACTGGTCGTTGTGATCGCCCTGGTCCTCGGGGCCCTGTACCGGTGGAGCCGCTTCGGCCTGGCCACCCGCGCGGCCTCGGAGAACGAACAGGCCGCTCTTCTGGCAGGCCTGTCACCCAACAGCGTCTCGCTGGCCAACACACTCCTGGCCGCCCTGGTAGCCGGGCTGCTCGGTGTCCTGGCCGCGCCCATCGTCCAGGTCGACTCCATGACTCTCCCCCTGCAGGTGGTCCCGGCCCTGGCCGCCGCCCTCTTCGCCGGGTTCACCTCGCTGTGGATCGCCTGCACCACGGGCATCCTCATCGGAGTGCTCCAGTCGATCGTGTACTACCTGTCCACGCAGAGCTGGTTCCCGACCGACAACGGCAACGCCATGCCCGGCCTCCAGCAGCTCCTCGTCTTCGCCCTGATGGTCGTCGCCCTGTACGTGCGCGGCGCCGGTCTGCCGCGCCGCGGTGAACTCGTCGAAAAGCGGCTGCCCGCGGTGCCCCTGCCCGAGCGGTTGCTGCGGCCCGCCCTGATGGCCGCAGCGGTCGCCGCCGCCGCACTGATAGTCCTCCCGTTCGACTTCCGCCAGGCACTCACGAACTCGATGATCGGCATGGTCATCGTCCTGTCCTACGTCGTCATCACCGGCTACGTGGGCCAGATCTCCGTGATGCAGCTCGCGCTCTCCGGAACCGCAGGCTTCGTCCTCTCCCACGTCTCGGTCGGGTTGGGGATCCCGTTCCCGTTCTCCGCCCTCGGCGCGATGGTGCTGGCCACACTGCTCGGAGTGGCCGCGGGCGTCTCCGCCCTGCGGGTGCGGGGAGTGAGCCTGGCCGTCGTCACCCTGGCCGCGGCCCTGGCCATGGAACAGGCACTGTTCAACAACACCTCGTTCGGCGGAACGGCCGGAGTGTCCGTACCCCCGCCGCGCCTGTTCGGGAACGACCTCGGACCGAAAGCGGACTTCCGCGGCCTGGACGGCAACGAACCCAGCCCCATGTTCGGCTTCCTCGTCCTGGCCGTCACTGTCGCCCTCGGGCTGTACGTCGCCCATCTCAGGCGCACAGGACTCGGCCGGCGGATGCTCGCCGTCCGCTCCAACGAGCGCGCCGCCGCGGCAGCCGGTGTCGACGTGCGGGCCGTGAAGATCGCCGCGTTCGCGATCAGTTCCTTCATCGCCAGCGCCGCCGGCACCCTGTACGGCTACAACTTCGGCTCGGTCAGCGCCGCCCGGTTCACCGCGCTGGCCGCCCTCGGCCTGATCGGTTTCGCCTACATCGGCGGCATCACCATGGTGTCCGGAGCCGTGATCGCGGGGCTGATGTCCACCGAGGCGCTGCTGCCCCACGCGCTGGACAAGTGGTTCGGGATCAAGGGGACCTGGGCCCTGCTCTTCGGCGGCGTCTCCCTGATCGTGACGCTGATCGCCAACCCCGACGGCATCGCGGGCGCCGCCCACCGCCGGAGGACGGCGAAGAGGGCGGAACGCGCTGCGGCCGCGACGGGGCCACCGACTGACAGCGCATCCGCCGTGGGCTCCCCAGAGATCCGTCTCGGCCGTACCGCTGCCGACGCCAAGGAGGTCGCACCGTGAACGTGCTCTCTGTCCAGCAGTTGGGCGTCAGCTACGGCGGCGTCCACGCACTCAGCGACGTCTCCCTGGAGGTCGGCGAGGGCCAACTCGTGGGGCTCATCGGCCCCAACGGTGCCGGCAAGACCACCTTCGTGGACGCGGTCACCGGCCTCGTCGCCGCCCGGGGAAGGGTGGAACTGGACGGCAAGGACCTGACCGGACGGCCGCCCCATGTACGAGCCCGCCGAGGACTCGCCCGCACCTTCCAGAGCAGCGAACTCTTCGAAGACCTCACGGTCGCGGAGAACCTCCAGGTCACGGCGGACCCTTCGACGTGGTGGACCGCGCTCGGCGAGACCTTCGGCCGCCGCCCGTCCCCGAACCCCGCTGTCCCCAAGGCCCTTGCGGCCCTGGGACTCGAGGACCTGGCCGACGCCTCGGCACACGAACTGTCCCAGGGCAGACGCAAACTCGTCGGTGTGGCACGGGCCTTGGCCGCCCGGCCCCGCATCATCTGTCTCGACGAACCCGCGGCCGGCCTGGACACAACTGAGAGCGCCGAACTCGGACGCAGACTGCGCGCGGTCGCTGACGCCGGCACGGCGCTGCTCCTCATCGACCACGACATGAGCCTCGTGATGGGCATCTGCGACCACGTCGTCGTCCTGGAGTTCGGCAAGGTGATCGCCTCCGGGACACCGGCACAGGTCCGAACCAACCCCGCCGTCATCGCCTCCTACCTCGGGGCATCCACCGTCCAGCCCGCCACCGCGTCCGACACTTCAGCCGGTGGCTCCGCCAAGGACCTCACCAGCACACCGGAGACACCATGAGTACCCCAGTCCTGGAGGTGGCCGGACTCACTGCCGGATACGACGGAGTCCCTGTCATCCGCGGGATCGACCTCGAAGTGGGCGCGGGAGAGGTCGTCGCCCTCCTCGGGGCCAACGGAGCGGGGAAGACCACCACGCTCAAGGCCGTCTCCGCGCTGCTGCGCCCCCTTGGCGGCACGATCACCTTCAAGGGAACGGACCTCGGCAGGATCCCGGCAGCGACCCGCGCCCGCCTCGGCATCGCCCACGTTCCGGAAGGACGAGGCATCTTCTCCGGCCTCACGGTGGCGGAGCATCTGCGCCTCGGTCACCGGGGCGAGCGCCTCAACCAGGCGGCCGCCCAACGTTACTTCCCCGCCCTGTCCCGCCTCCAGGACCGCAAGGCAGGACTGCTCTCCGGCGGCGAGCAGCAGATGCTCGCCATGGGACGAGCCCTGGCCCGCGGCCCCCAGCTGCTCCTGCTCGACGAGCTCAGCCTCGGCCTGGCACCCATCATCGTCGAGGAGTTGCTGCCCATCGTCAGGCGCTATGCCGACGACACCGGCTGCGGCGTGCTGCTCGTCGAGCAGCACGTCGGCCTCGCCCTCGACATGGCCGACCGCGGCTACGTCCTCTCCCACGGCGAGATCACCGCGCACGCCGCGGCCCAGGAACTCCGGGCCGACCAGTCCCGGATCATCGCCGGCTACCTCGGCGAGCAGCACGCCTGACCCGGCCGGGCGGCCACAACCGCCGTACGCCACAACGACCGTGAGCCTGAACCGCTCGGGCCGGCCCACCCCCTACAACTCGGCCGAACGCTCAGGGCTGCCCGCGTACCCAGGACAAGGAGTCCGATGTTCACCTTCGACAGCAAAGACGGCGTCCAGATCCACGTGCACGAATGGAAGCCGGACACCCCACCGCGAGCCGTCGTCCAGATCGCCCACGGCATGGGAGAGCACGCCGGCCGTTATGCCCCACTCGCGGCAGCACTGACCACTCAGGGCTACGCCGTCTATGCCAACGATCACCGCGGACACGGGCTGAGCAGGCACGCCGAGCCCGGTCATCTCGGGGACGACGGCTGGAACCGACTCGTCAGCGACATGGTCACCCTCTCCGAGGCCATCCGCGAGCAGCACCCCGGCCTGCCCCTGGTACTGCTCGGACACAGCCTCGGTTCCTTCGCCTCACAGCAGTACGTCCTGGACCACTCCCACCTGATCGACGCACTCGCCCTCGCCGGTACTACTGCGGTCGACGTCATGCTGGCGGCACAGGCGCAGGAGGCCGCGGAGGGGCGAGACCCGTTGCTCGCGCTCAACCAGGCGTTCCAGCCCATCCGCACGCCGTTCGACTGGCTCAGCCGGGACGAACTGGCCGTCGACGCCTACCTCGCCGACCCCATGTGCGGCTTCAGCCTCGACGCCCAGGGCATGGCCGACATCACCATCGCCTCGGCGTCACTCGCCCGGCCCAGGGGCATCCCGGCGGATCTACCCATCTGCATCCTGGTCGGGGATCACGACCCACTGAACGCCGAGCTCTCACTCAGCAATCTGCTTGTCGAACGCTACGGCGAGGCCGGCCTCATCGACGTCACCTGTCTCAGTTATCCCGAAGCCCGCCACGAACTGTTCCACGAGACCAACAAACAGGAGATCGTCAGCGACCTGCTGGCCTGGCTGAACCGCGTCCTCGCCCGCTGACCCCGGCGCTGGGGACAGCGTCCCCAAGACCGCGAACGGTTATGGGGCGGGCGGCTGTTCTCGTCCGTTGTGCGCTTGGCGAGGTTGTCGGTCGAGGCGAAGTGGATCATGGCTTCTGAGCTGACGGGGAGGGGCTCATAGTCGCGGGCCAGACGTCGGCGGAGCATGATCCATCCCAGGCTGGTCGCGGGCCTTGATCGGGTACTGCGTCCTGGCGAAGCCGCCAGTGTCGATCTCGGTGAGGATGCGACACCAGAACCACTCACTCACGAACCGCTCTCTCAGCCGGGCGGCGGCAGCAGCCCAGTGATCCAGAAGTCGCCCAGTATCCCGGTGGCCCACCACCACACCGCATCGACCCCGCCGCCCACGGCCAGAGCAGCGTAGGCGCAGGTTCCCAGGCAGCCACTTCCGATTTACCTGCGTCCTGCCAGCGTCCCGAATTCAGCGTCCAACCGCTCGCGCAGGCCACTTGCGGCGGCTTGCCTCGGCGGTGGGCTAACACGTCTGCGCAGGTCAGCGAAGTTCGAACCAACGCCGATGGCAACACCATTGAACTCACGAGCAGCGGATTCAGTCCGTCCACCCAAAGTCCTGAATCCGCACGCCCGCTGAGATGTTTCCGCAGGTCACGGACCTGCACAGTGGGGCGGGTGGGACTCGAACCCACGGCCGACGGATTATGAGTCCTCTAAGGATCTTGGCGGTCCTTGCCGATCAACGCTGATCAATGACGTTTTCGCAGGTCAGATGGGGTTATCCATGCAGGTGCTCCTCAGTCCTTGTCAGTCTGTTCCTGTCCTTGTGGCCCCAACTCGGCCTCAATGAGGCCCGGCAGGATCGGACTGAAGGTACAGAGGACGATCACGCCGGCTCAAGGACGGGAATCGAACCCGCGCGCAGCGGATTTCCGTTCCAACGCGCAGAACCCCTCCCCCGCGGGCAGAGTTTCGCGGCCAGGTTTCGCAGGCCGGAATCTCAACTCGCCAGCCTGGTCCGCGGCCGCCCCTTCGACATGGCCCACCTCCCGCAAGACAGTGCCTGTGCTGCCTGAATCCGCACATGGATGAGGGAATCGCGGCTGTCATAGCCGTCGGCATCGGTGCCCCGGGCCCTCTGATCTGGGCGTATCTCGACTATCGGGTGGGTCGAGCACAGGTTGACGCCGCTGTTGAAGGAGTTAACGGACGGCACTGAAAACGCAGGGCTCAGGCGTCTGCAGCGCGGACGCGGTCGGCACCGTAGGCATCAGACCGCCTCGGTCACCGTCATCCAGCGCCACTGGGTGAACTGCTCCAGGTTGGCGGTGCCGCCGATGCGGGAGCCGTTGCCCGATGCTCCCATCCCGCCGAAGGGGGCGTTTGCGGCGTCCTTGGCGGAGACGTCGTTGAGGTGCACCATGCCGGTGCGCAGCTGCTCGGCGATGACCGCCGCCCGCGGCACCGAACGGGAGTGCACAGCCGCCGTCAGGCCGTATTCGGTGTCGTTGGCGATCTCGACGGCCTCCGTGTCGGTACGGAACGCGACGACGGGGGCAACGGGCCCGAAGATCTCCTCGGTGAAGGCGGGCATGGTCCGCTCGACGTGGTCCAGGACGGTGGGCGGGTAGAACAGCCCGTCGCGGCGTCCGCCGGCCAGCACCCGTGCCCCGGCGGCCACGCTCTCGTCCACGATGCGTTCGATCCTCGCGGCCTGGCGCTCGCTGATCACGGGACCGAGGGCCACACCCTTCTCTCGAGGGTCGCCGACCCGCAGCGCCTTGGCCTGCCCGATCAGTGCCTCGGTGTATGGCTCCACGAGGTCGGCGTGCACCAGATGACGTCCGGCGGCGACGCAGGCCTGCCCCTGATAGCCGAAGGAACTCATGGCCCCGGCTGCCGCGGCGGCGTCGACGTCCGCGTCGCCGAGCACGACGATCGAGTTCTTGCCGCCCAGTTCCAGGACCACCCGCTTGAGCCCGTCGCCCGCGGCGCGGGCGACCGCCCGTCCCGCCCCGGTGGAGCCGGTGAACGCGACCATGGCGACGTGGGGGTCAGCCACGACCGCCTCACCGGTGCCGGGACCTCCGGGCAGGACGTGGAGCAGCCCCTCGGGCAGTCCGGCGTCCTCGAACAGCCGCGCCACGACGACACCGCCGGACACCGGTGTGTGGGGATCGGGCTTGAGCAGGACGGCGTTGCCCAGCACCAGCGCGGGCGCGAGGGCCCGCATGGCGAACAGCAGGGGGGCGTTCCAAGGGTTGATGACGCCGACCACCCCCAGCGGTACCCGCCATGCGTAGCTGGCCTGCCCCGGCATCGACGGGCTCAGGATCTCGCCGCGGGGCAGCGACGCGAGCCCGACAGCCTGCGCCAGCTGGCTGAGTCCGGCCGCGATCTCGTAGTCGCCCTTCGCCGGGACGCCTCCGGACTCCCTGACGATCCACTCGCGGATCTCCCCGCTGTGGTCGCGCAGTGCCTGGGCGGCACGGACCAGTACCTCAGCACGCTCCTGGGGTGCCGTCTCGGCCCAGGCCCGCTGAGCCCGGGCGGCCAGGGCCCCGGCCCGGGCGACATCCGCGGGCGCCGCCACACCCACCTCCGCCAGCAGCTCTCCCGTGGCGGGTTCGTGCACCGACTGAGGCCCGCCCTCGGAATGCCGCCAGCCGCCGCTGTAGATCTTCCCGGTCCATTCGGTCGCGTCCAGCCACGTTCCCTCGCCGGTGGCAGTCATGGCACGACACTCCGCCATCGATGCATTGATACCATTTTTCGAGTCTATGGCTTTATTGAAAATATATGTCTACCTATTCTCCTGGTTGCTCCGGGCCGGGCCGGGACGCACGGTGGAAAGACCAAGGTGAGGGCGGATGAACGTGATGACGGGTTCTGAATCCGCCGACGACGGCCGGGCGGCGTACCGGCCGGACGACCTCATCGACGAGTCGGCCACGGCCAGAGCCACCGTGGATCCGGACGGCATCGTGACCGGGTGGAGCGAGGGAGCACGGCGGCTGCTCGGATACCGGCCCTCGGAGGTCATCGGCTGGCCCGCGGCACCGCTGCTCGCCGGGAAACCGCACGCCGAGACGCTGCGCTCCCTGCAAACGCTGCCGAGGTGGAACGGGACGGCGACTCTCCTGCACCGGGACGGCCACCGCCTCGCGGTGCACCTGCTGGCCCACCGCCGGGAGCCCGACTGCGAGGACAACGGGGGCGGCGAGTGGCTCCTGGTCTCCCCGCTGGCCCGGCCGTCGTCGCCTCTCCAGGACGACGCACTGGTGATGTGGGCGTTCACCCGGTCCCCGTCCACGACGGCGCTCTACGACACCGGCCTGAGGCTGCGGCGCGCGAACGCGGACATGGAACGTGTGATCGGCCTGCCCGAAGCGGCGATGCAGGGGTTGCGCGTGTCGGAGATCGTGGTCGACCCGGAGGGCGACCGGACGGAACTGTGCATGCGGCGGGCGCTGGAGACCGGCGAACAGCAGCGTCTGCGGCAGGTCCTGCACCTGGCGGGCCACGAGCGCGAGAGCATCTGGACGACTTCACTCACCCCTGTGCGGGACGCCGGGGGAACGGTACGGGGGGTGCTCCTCTCCGCACACGACATGACCGAGGAGCACCTGGCCCGGGGACGTCTGGCCCTGCTCAACGAAGCCAGCATCCGTATCGGCAGCACCCTGGACCTCGCCCGGACCGCTCAGGAACTCGCCGACGTGGCCATCCCCCAGCTCGCGGACTTCGTCACCGTCGACCTGCTCCCCGCCATCGAAGGCGGCGACGACCCGCGCGCCGGCGCACCGCCCAGCCCCGTCATGCTGCGCCGTGTCGCCTACCAGTCCGTTCTGGAGGGCTCCCCCGAGGCCGTGGTGGAGCGCGGAACGGTGGCCGCGTACCCGGACGGATCGACTGCGGCCAAGTGCCTGACCACCGGCCTGCCGGTGATCGAGAACGTGACCGCCTCTTCGATGGACCAGGTGGCGAGCCAGACCCCGGACCGGGCCGAGCGGATGCGGCGCTACGGCTTCCACTCGGTGCTGGCCGTGCCGATGCGCGCCCGAGGCATCACTCTCGGCGTGGCCACCTTCTCCCGCCACCGGCGCCCGGAACCCTTCGAACAGGACGACCTGCTACTGGGCGAGGAGATCACCGCCAGGGCCGCCGTCTGCATCGACAACGCCCGCCGCTACACCCGCGAGCGCCGCACCTCCCTCACCCTGCAGAGCAGTCTCCTGCCACAGCGGCTGCCCCCTCAGGCCGCCGTCGACGTCGCCTCCCGTTACCTGCCCGCCAGCACGCAGGCCGGCATCGGCGGCGACTGGTTCGACGTGATCCCGTTGTCCGGCGCCCGGGTCGCGCTCGTCGTCGGCGACGTCGTCGGCCACGGCATCCAGGCCTCGGCCACCATGGGACGGCTGCGCACCGCCGTGCGCACCCTGGCCGACGTCGACCTCCCGCCCGACGAGCTGCTGACCCACCTGGACGACCTGGTCATCCACCTGTCCGCTGAGGCCGAAAGCGCAGCCGGCACCACCGGCGACATCGGCGCGACCTGCCTGTACGCCGTCTACGACCCGGTCTCCCGGCGCTGCACCCTGGCTCGCGCGGGCCACCCCGTACCCGCGGTGGCGACCCCGGACGGCGCCGTGCGATTTCCCGACATCCCCGCGGGCCCGCCATTGGGGCTGGGCGGCCTGCCCTTCGAAGTCACCGAGATGGAACTGCCCGAAGGCAGCCTCCTCGCGCTGTACACCGACGGTCTCATCGAGGACCGTGGCCGCGACATCGACGAAGGCCTCGACGCGCTGCGCGAGGTGCTGGCCCAGCCGGCTCCGTCCTTGGAGAGCACCTGCGACACCGTGCTCCAGACGCTTCTCCCGGACCACCCCGCCGACGACGTGGCGCTGCTGATAGCCCGCACCCGCGCCCTGGACGCGGCCCATGTCGCCACCTGGGACGTGCCGCCCGATCCCTCAGCAGTCGCCGAGACCCGTAAGAACACCCGTCGGCAGCTGGCCACCTGGGGCCTGGACGAGGCCGCCTTCGTCACCGAACTCGTCGTCAGCGAACTCGTCACCAACGCCATCCGCTACGGCGGCGCCCCCATCCAGCTCCGGCTCATCCGCGACCGCAACCTCATCTGCGAGGTCTCCGACGCCAGCAACACCGCCCCCCACCTGCGCCGCGCCCGCACCTTCGACGAAGGCGGCCGCGGCCTGCTCCTGGTCGCCCAGCTCACCCAGGGCTGGGGCACCCGCCAGACGTACACGGGCAAAACAATCTGGGCCGAACAGGCCCTCCCCATCACCTGACAGCGGAGCGGATCAGGTCCTCACGGTGATCACGGGCGCGTGGGGGCGGGGCAAGCCTGCGCGCGGAGCAGCGCGCCGGTGAGGGCTGTCTGTCCGGCTGCTTTTCCGGGCCCGGCGTGCCTCGCACGGCTACGTTGTCGAATTTTCCCGTGCGCCCACAGCCGGCCCCGAACTCTGGTGCCCCGGAGCTGGGCCGTACCAGGGTTGCGCCGGACGGTCACGCAAGCGACGGCCACGGTTCAGCGGCCCACTCCAGCCAACTCGACACCCGGGAGACGGACCGCCTACCTCCCTCCGATGGTGCCCGCCCGCCGTGTTCGGAGGCCAGGGCCGTACGCAGCTGCGCGTCGTTCAGTTCGCGGCAGGGAACACAATCCGTACCACCGATATAGTTGATCACGCAGGATGACGGGGAGAGCCGCACCTGGGCAACCGACGTCCTCGGCAGCTGGCTGTTCGCCCTCGCCCTCCTCGCCCTCGGCACCGCACTGATCCACCGCACTGATCCACCGCAAGGAGAACGCCCCGTATCCCGTGGCGTCCGCCGCCTGGTTCGCGCCTCGCCCCGCCCGATGGCGCTCCGGCGTCCCCACGTCGTCGTGCAGCGAGGCCTGACTGGGCGTGGCACGCCCGAGAGGCCCAGCTCGTCGTCTCGGCGAGGCCGGCGTGCGCGGGCGGCCTCACCGCTGGTCTAGCTCGGCTTTCTACCTCAGCTGAGCCCCGCCCACCTGACCTGGATCGACTTCGCCCCCTCGCGATCATCGAGCGAGGAGCCCGTTGGCGCCCAGACCAGCCTGTCCAACCTCAGGGCAACGCACGAGAGGTCGAGTGCCCCTCAGGGGCCGTTTTGTGTTGGGGCCGTTTCCATGGCTACCAGGACCCTCGCCAGACGTACTACCCGCAGGCCACAGCCCTATACGGCCGCCACAAGAAACGCCCTGAGCCACACGCAGACGACTCGTCGGACAACGCCTCCGGCGCACTCCCCCCGGTACCTCCGGCCTCAGGACGGCCTCAATACATGCCCGTGTCACAGCAGGACCGAGTCGACGTCTCACCGGCTGCACGTCCGCACGCGTCCGTGCAGGTCAGAAGGGCATCAGCCGACGCAGACCAACCCGGCACCAAACTCGCGCGCAGCGGATTCAGTCCGTTCAGGCAAAGTTGACGCCCCGACACGCAAAAATGAACGTTTCCGCAGGTTAGAAGCCTGCGCAGGTGGGGCGGGTGGGACTCGAACCCACGGCCGACGGATTATGAGTCCGCTGCTCTAACCGGCTGAGCTACCGCCCCGTCTACGGCGCGTCGCGCACATTTGTGCGCGCCGTCTGCCGCAGCATAGCCGCTCATACGATCTCCTGCTTCGGATGGTCGGCTACGCACGACCATGAGGACAGCGCCGCAGGCTGCGCGGTTCCGCCGGACATGAAAAAGGACCCCTGAGGGGTCCTCTTCCGCTGCTCTCCCGACTGGACTCGAACCAGTAACCTGCCGGTTAACAGCCGGCTGCTCTGCCAATTGAGCTACGGAAGATCGAGCTCCCCCGACTGGACTCGAACCAGTAACCTGCCGGTTAACAGCCGGCTGCTCTGCCAATTGAGCTACGGAGGATTGTCTCGTTGCATCGAACGTACCTCCCTGGGTATCCGCCAGAGGGCAGGCGCTCGCTGCGACACATACATTAGCGCAAGCAGGGGGGTGCTCCGCCAATCGGTTCCTCCCCCGCGACCGATGCCGACTCAAGGGAAGGGTGGCCGTCATGCGCTATCGACTGACGTTCGTTGCCGGACTGGCCCTGGGGTACGTCCTGGGCACACGAGCCGGGCGGGAGCGTTATGAGCAGTTGAAGAAGTCCGCGCGGGAGTTCGCACAGAACCCCGCGGTGCGCAACACCGCGGAGTCGGCTGCCCAGCAGAGCCGGCAGTTCGCGGGCAAGGCCTACCACGTGGTGAGCGAGCGGGTCGGTGACCGTGTCCCGGACTCGGTGGCCGAGCGCGTACGGCATCTGCGCGAGCGGAACACGAACGGCGCGGGGGCGCACGACGACTGGGGCACCAGTAACACCTAGCGGCACGGATGGCACGTAAACGGAGGGCACTAGCGCGTGCAACCTAGTGCCCTGCGCCACGTGCGCGGCTCAGTACTGACGACACATAGCAGGTCAGGGCACAAGCGGTACGAGTGGCTCCGGCAGAGCGGCGCGGTGACCTCCGGCGGTACGGCAGAATTTCCGCCATGGGGATAGTCGCCGGGCTGGACAGTTCGCCCGATTTCACTCGCATCGTCGTCTGCGACGCGGACAGCGGAGCCGTGCTCAGGCAGGGGTATGCCCCGCATCCGCTCGACGGCGCCGAGGGCGGTCGACCGTCGGACGTCGACCCGCAGGCCTGGCTGCTGTCCCTGGGCGAGGCGGCGGGTGGCGGGCTCCTCGAAGGCGTGCAGGCCATCGGCGTGTCCGCGCAGCAGAGCGCGCTCATCCCGCTGGACACACAGGGCAATACGGTGCGTCCGGCGCTGGTCGGCGGGGACAAGCGGGCGCAGGTCTGCGCCGCCGAGCTGGTCGACGCGCTCGGTGGCCGGGAGGCGTGGGCGCAGGCCGTGGGCACCGTGCCGGGGGCGGCGCAGCCGGTGACGAAGCTGCGCTGGATGGTCAAGAACGAGCCGGACGCCGCGCTGCGGACGGCCATGCTCATGCAGGCGCACGACTGGCTGGTGTGGCAGTTGCTCGGCAGACCGGCCCGGCGGACCACGGACCGGGGCGATGCCTCCGGTACGGGGTACTGGTGCGCGGTAAACGGTGCGTACCGGCCCGATCTGGTCGAGCTGGCGCTGGGGCATCAGGCGCTGCTGCCGGATGTACTCGGTCCGGCGGAGGCCGCGGGGACGACGCCCGAGGGGCTGCTGATCTCGGCGGGGACGGGCGAGACGATGGCCGCGGCGTTCGGCCTGGGGATCGGGCTCGGGGACGCGGTGGTGTCGCTCGGCGCCTCCGGGTCCGTGATGGCCGTACACCACGAGGCGCTGATCGATCCGTCCGGGATGATCACCTCGCTCGCGGACGCGACGGGTATGCATCTGCCGGTCGTCACCACGCTGAATGCCGTACGGACGCTGCGCGGGAGTGCCGAACTCCTCGGGCTGCCCGACCTGGAGAGCCTGTCGGACCTGGCGATGAAGTCGACGCCGGGCGCCCATGGACTCGTACTGCTGCCGTATCTGGAGGGCGAGCGGACGCCCGATCTGCCGCATGTGGCGGGCACGTTGGCGGGGTTGCGGCGGGAGTCGATGCGGCCCGAGCATCTGGCGCGGGCGGCGTTCGAGGGCATGTTGTGCGGGCTCGCGGACGCGCTGGACGTGCTGCGCAGGCGGGGTGTTGAGGTGCGGCGGATCTTTCTGCTGGGGCCGGCCGCCGAGTTGCCGGCCGTGCAGGCATGCGCGCCCGCGTTGCTCGGCACGCAGGTCGTGGTGCCGCAGTCCGCCGACTACGCGGCGATCGGCGCGGCGCGGCAGGCCGCCTGGGCGCTCGGCGCCTCGCAGGGCACCCTCGATCCGCGGCAGCCGCCCGTCTGGCAGGGCGCGACCGCGCAGATCCTGGACCCCGGCGACGATGTGGCGGTGGGGGCGGCGGTGCGGCAGCAGTACACGTCGGTACGGGACCAGACCCACCCGGGCGCCGTCAGGCTCTGACCGGACCGGACCGTCCAGGCGTACGGCCGCACGCCTGGACCCACGGCCGTACGCGCCAACCGGCGGCCATACGCCCCGACCCGCAGGCCGCGCGCTCCCGACCCACAACCGCCGCCCCGACCGACGATCACCACAGAAAGGCGGAGTCGGGCGTTCCGGACGGTTTGGGAGGTTCTTGGAACGCTGTTGGCTTAATTGGTTGGGGTAACGCCGGTGGAATGTTCGACGATGAGGCGTGGTGCGTCACCACTCGCCCCTGTCGTCGACTCCGAGAGACCAGCGTGCTCATACGACTCCTGCGTGCCCATCTCAGGCCGTACAAGAAGGCCATCGCCTTACTGGTGCTGCTGCAGTTCCTCCAGACCTGCGCCACCCTCTATCTGCCCACCCTGAACGCGGACATCATCGACGACGGTGTCGTGAAGGGTGACACGGGCTACATCCTGACCTTCGGCGCGTTGATGATCGGCATCTCGCTGGTGCAGGTCGTCTGCAACATCGGGGCCGTCTACTACGGCGCCCGTACGGCCTCGGCGGTCGGCCGGGACATCCGGGCCGGCGTCTTCGACCGGGTGCAGTCGTTCTCCGCGCGTGAGGTCGGTCACTTCGGGGCGCCGTCGCTGATCACCCGCACCACGAACGATGTGCAGCAGGTGCAGATGCTGGCCCTGATGACGTTCACGCTGATGGTGTCGGCGCCGATCATGTGCGTGGGCGGCATCGTCATGGCGCTCGGTCTGGACGTACAGCTGTCCGGAGTGCTCGTCGCCGTGGTGCCCGTTCTCGGTATCAGCGTGACGTTGATCGTGCGGCGGCTGCGTCCGCTGTTCCGCACCATGCAGGAACGGCTCGACAACGTGAACCGGGTGCTGCGCGAGCAGATCACCGGCAACCGCGTCATCCGCGCCTTCGTCCGGGACACGTACGAGGAGGAGCGCTTCCGTAAGGCCAACGTCGATCTCACCGAGGTGTCGCTGGGCACCGGGCGGATTCTGGCGCTGATGTTCCCGATCGTCATGACGGTGGTGAACGTCTCGTCGATCGCGGTGGTGTGGTTCGGCGCGCACCGTATCGACAGCGGCGGGATGCAGATCGGCGCACTGACCGCGTTCCTCGCCTATCTGATGCAGATCGTGATGGCCGTGATGATGGCCACCTTCATGTTCATGATGGTGCCGCGCGCCGAGGTCTGCGCCGAGCGCATCCAGGAGGTCCTGGACACGGAGAGCAGTGTGGTGCCTCCGGCGGCTCCGGTACGTGAACTGCGGCGGCACGGTCATCTGGAGGTCCGCGAGGCCGGTTTCCGTTACCCGGGCGCCGAGGAGCCGGTGCTGAAGTCCATCGACCTGGTGGCGCGGCCCGGTGAGACGACCGCGGTGATCGGGTCGACCGGCAGCGGCAAGTCGACGCTACTCGGGCTGGTCCCGCGGCTTTTCGACGCCACGGACGGTGAGGTCCTCGTCGACGGCGTGGACGTACGGACCCTTGAACCGCGGCTGCTGGCGCGGACCGTGGGCCTCGTACCGCAGAAGCCGTATCTCTTCGCCGGCACGGTGGCCACGAACTTGCGGTACGGGAATCCGGACGCGACCGACGAGGAGTTGTGGCACGCGCTGGAGGTGGCGCAGGCAAAGGACTTCGTGCAGCGGCTGGAGAACGGGCTCGACTCCCCCATCGCACAGGGCGGCACGAACGTGTCGGGTGGTCAGCGGCAGCGCCTCGCCATCGCCCGGACCCTCGTACAGCGCCCGGAGATCTACCTCTTCGACGACTCGTTCTCCGCGCTCGACTACGCGACGGACGCGGCCCTGCGTACGGCCCTGGCGCGGGAGACCGCCGAGGCGACCGTCGTGATCGTCGCGCAACGCGTGTCGACCATCCGTGACGCCGACCGGATCGTCGTGCTCGACGAGGGGCGGGTCGTGGGGACGGGCCGCCACCGCGAACTGATGGCGGACAACGAGTGTTACCGGGAGATCGTGCTCTCCCAGCTGACGGAAGCGGAGGCAGCCTGATGGCCGGGCCCATGGGGCGGATGATGGCCGGGGGCGGTCCCGACCAGCAGTCGATGGACTTCAAGGGGTCCGGGAAGCGGCTGCTCGCGCAGTTCAGGCCCGAACGGGCCACGATGTACGGGATGTTGCTCGCCGTCTTTCTGAGTGTGGCCCTGTCTGTGCTGGGGCCGTGGATCCTCGGGCGGGCGACCGACCTGGTCTTCGCGGGGGTCGTCGGACGGGGGATGCCCGAGGGCGCCACGAAGGCCGAGGTGCTGGCCTCCATGCGGGAGCGTGGTGACGGCGGGATGGCCGACATGCTCTCCGGTACGGATTTCACGCCGGGCAAGGGCATCGACTTCACGGCGGTCGGTGAGGTGCTGGGGCTCGCGCTGCTGGTGTTCGCGGCGGCCGGGCTGCTGATGGCGGTGGCGACGCGGCTGGTCAACCGGGCCGTCAACATGACCGTGTACCGGATGCGGGAGGACGTGCAGACGAAGCTGTCGCGGCTGCCGCTGTCGTACTTCGACCAGCGGCAGCGCGGTGAGGTGCTCAGCCGGGCGACGAACGACATCGACAACATCGGTCAGACGCTTCAGCAGTCGCTGGGGCAGCTCGTCAACTCGCTGCTCACCATCGTCGGCGTACTGGTGATGATGTTCTGGGTGTCGCCGCTGCTGGCGCTGGTCGCGCTGGTGACGGTGCCGCTGTCGTACGTCGTCGCCAAGTCGGTCGGCAAGCGCTCGCAGCCGCACTTCGTGCAGCAGTGGCGGTCGACCGGGAAGCTCAACGCGCATATCGAGGAGATGTACACCGGGCACACGCTCGTCAAGGTCTTCGGGCGGCAGGACGAGTCGGCGGCGCAGTTCGCGGAGCAGAACGACAAGTTGTACGAGGCCGGGTTCAAGGCGCAGTTCAACAGCGGGATCATGCAGCCGCTGATGATGTTCGTGTCGAACCTCAACTATGTGCTGGTGGCGGTGGTCGGCGGACTCCGGGTCGCGTCCGGTGCGCTGTCGATCGGTGATGTGCAGGCCTTCATCCAGTACTCGCGGCAGTTCTCGATGCCGCTCACCCAGGTCGCGTCGATGGCGAACCTCGTGCAGTCGGGGATCGCGTCGGCGGAACGCATCTTCGAGTTGCTCGACGCGGAGGAGCAGGAAGCGGATCCCGTGCCCGGGGTCCGGCCGGAGGAGGTGCGGGGGCGGGTCGCGCTGGAGCATGTCTCCTTCCGCTACGACCCCGAGAAGCCGCTCATCGAGGACCTTTCCCTGAAGGTCGAACCCGGCAACACGGTCGCCATCGTGGGCCCGACGGGGGCGGGCAAGACGACGCTGGTGAATCTGCTGATGCGGTTCTACGAGGTCACTGGCGGGCGGATCACGCTCGACGGGGTCGACGTCGCGAAGATGTCCCGCGACGAACTGCGGGCCGGGATCGGGATGGTGCTCCAGGACACGTGGCTGTTCGGGGGGACGATCGCGGAGAACATCGCGTACGGGGCCTCTCGCGAGGTGACGCGCGGGGAGATCGAGGAGGCGGCGCGGGCGGCTCATGCGGACCGGTTCGTTCGTACGCTGCCGGATGGCTACGACACCGTGATCGATGACGAGGGGTCGGGGGTCAGCGCGGGTGAGAAGCAGCTGATCACGATCGCGCGGGCGTTCCTGTCCGATCCGGTGATCCTGGTGCTGGACGAGGCGACGAGTTCGGTCGACACCCGTACCGAGGTGCTGATCCAGAAGGCGATGGCGAAGCTGGCGCATGGGCGGACGTCGTTCGTGATCGCGCACCGGCTGTCGACGATCCGGGATGCGGACACGATTTTGGTGATGGAGAACGGGGCGATTGTGGAGCAGGGGGCGCACGAGGAGTTGTTGGGGGCGGAGGGGGCTTATGCGCGGCTGTACAAGGCGCAGTTTGCGGAGGCGGTGGTGGAGGTGGACTGACGGTTCCCTCCGGGGTGCCCGGGGG
>NZ_JAAKZX010000195.1 GCF_011045025.1 Streptomyces ureilyticus | reverse complement strand
GGGCTTGAGAGGGGGTGGGACGGGCGGAAGAGCTTCAGAAGAGGTGCTCGATGCCGTCGGTCGACTCGGTCGTGGACGCGAAACGGCTCCAGGCGTAGGTCAGGGCGTCGCCGTCGCGGTGGCCGAGGTCGGTGACGCGACCGAGGACCAGGGTGTGGTCGCCGCCGTCGTACGCGCGCCAGGGCTCGCACTCCACCCAGGCGAGCGGGTCGGCCAGCCGGGGGACGCGCGCGCCCTCCGCCCAGCGGGGCTCCGCGGTGCTCCGGGCCCCGGCGAACAGCCGGGCCAACTGCTCCTGTTCGGCACCGAGGATGTTCACGCAGAAGGGCCCGTCGGCCAGCTGGTCGTGGCACCGGGCCCGGCGGGCGACGCTGACCAGGACCAGCGGCGGTTCGGCGGACACGGACGTGAAGGAGTTCATGGTGGCGCCCCGCGGACCGCTGTCGGTCGCGTACGACACCACCGTGACGCCGGTGGCGAAACGGGACATGCAGGCACGCAGCGCGCCGGGACTGGGGGGAGCGAGTGCTTCGGGCATACGAGGTTCCTTGGGATCGATCGCCCGCCGGACCGTCCCCGTCGACGAAGAAGGAGGAACGGCCGGGGCTACCCGGCCGCGCATCGGGACGCACGGCCGGGAGGAGACCTGCCCCCTGACAGACCCAGGGGACAAAACAGAACAACTACTACTCAGGGCATGTAATCAATGCTTTGATTAATTGGGACCGTACCCCCGTCGGCATCCCTGGGGAAGCCCTCGGGCGAAGGTTTTTTACGGTCCGGAAACCTGGACGGGGTGCCGACGCGTGCCCGCTTCCCGAGTGCGGTCCGTGATGCCGCCCGACCTAGACTCCGACTGTGACCCAGGAACCGGAACCGCTGGATGCCGACCACCTGCACTTCTGGTCGTTCATCGACCACGCCGTCGACCGGGCCTCGCGGGAACTCCCCGGCATCGACCCGCTCGCCATGCGGCTGGTGCTCACCCTCCACCGCGCGGCCAACATGCTCGTCTACGACCTCGAATCCGCCGTACACAGGCCTCGCGGCTGGTCATGGCCCGGCTTCCGAGTGCTGTTCGCCATCTGGCTGTCGGGCCCGGTCGAGGCGAAGAAGGTCGCGGAGCTGTCCGGCATGAGCCGAGCCGCCGTGTCGGCGCTGGTGAACACGCTGGAACGGGACGGCCTGGTGAGCAAGGAGCGCGCCTCCTACGACGGGCGCGCGGTCCAGCTCGGCCTCACCGAGGCCGGCCTGTATGCGATCACCACTGCCTTCCAGGCGCACAACGCACGTGAACAAGAGTGGGCGGGCGCCCTCAGTGAGGACGAGCAGCAGACCCTCATCGAATTGCTCGGCAAGCTGACCGCGCACTCCGCGCACTTCGACGTCCGGCATCGGACCTGAGGGGTTCTCCCAGGCCGACGAGCCAATGGCAGGCGTCCTAACTGTCGGACGGCGACCGCTTCGCCGCCCATGCCGCCTGTCCGGGCCGACCGCACGCGCGGCACGGGCGCTCGAAACCGTCGGCCGGCGGGGCACATCCCTCCTCCGCGTCGCCCGTATTCGGCTCAGTGCTGAGTGGGTGGGGTGGCCGGGCGTCGTCTCGTGGGTCCAGATCTTCGGCAACCCCCTCACCAAGCCGTCACGTCGTTTCCGGTCCGCCACGCGAATCAGTTCACCGACAGCACAAGCGTGCAGGTCTCTCCCGGTGCGACGGTCACGGCCCGGTCGGGCAGGACCACACGGATCGGGGATTCCTCCGAGTCGGGCACACCGATTCCCAACTGTCCGCTACGCAGCCGGACGCGGACGCCCCAGTGGCCGCGGTAGCGCAGGGAGAACCCGTACTCCGACAGCGCCGGAAGCGGCACCGGGTCCAGCCGCAGGGCGTCCTCGCGGGTCTCCAGCCCGGTCAGGCCGCGCTGCACCAGGTCCAGGGTGCCGGCCATGGCACCGAGGTGGATGCCTTCACCGGTCGTGCCGCCCTGAAGGTCGGCGACGTCCTGTTCCAGGGCTTCCTTGCAATACGTCCACGCCTCGGCCTGTCTGGCACGCGCGAGGACCCAGGCGTGGACGAGGCCGCTGAGAGTGGAGCCGTGACTGGTGCGCTTGAGGTAGTAATCGACGGTCCTGCGCCAGATCTCGTCGTCCACGTCGTAGCCGAGGCGGCGGAACAGGTCCCGCAGCTCGGCGGCCGAGAAGAGGTAACCGAGCATCAGCACGTCGGCCTGCTTGGAGGCTTGGTAGCGGTTGACGGTGTCGCCCTCGGCCTCGAGGATCCGGTCCAGCCGCCGGATGCTGTCGTAGCGGGCGCGGTAAGCGTCCCAGTCCAGCTCGGCGAGATCGCCGTAGCCGTCGAACTGGCTGATGACACCCTGGTGGAACGGCACCCGCAACCGCCGGGAGATCTCCTCCCATTCCGGGAGTTCGCCGCTGTCCAGTTGGATACGCTCCAACAGTTCGTCTCGGCGCCATGCGGGCAAGCGCTGTATCAGGTCGAGAGCTCGGCTGAGGACCCAAGCGGCGGTGACGTTGGTGTACGCGTTGTCGTCGATGCCTGGCCGGGCGGCATCCGGGTAGCTGTCGTGGTATTCGTCGGGGCCGACCACGCCGCGGATGCGGTAGCGGCCGAGGTCGGGAGCGAACACCGCGTGCTTCGCCCAGAAGCGGGCAATCTGCAGCAGCATGTCCGCGCCCTTGGTGTGCAGGTACTCGGAGTCGCCGGTCGCTTCGCAGTACTGCCACACGTTGTAGGCGATCGCAGAGCCGACGTGGTGCTGGAGACGGGAGTTGTCGGGCAGCCAGCGGCCCGAACGGGGGTTGAGGTGCAGCTGCTGTGTCTCCTCGCGCCCGTCGCTGCCGGACTGCCATGGGTACATGGCCCCGGACCGGCCCGCCGCGCGAGCCGCCCGGCATGCCTGCGGCAGGCGCCGGTGACGGTAGTTCAGCAGCGACCGTGAGACCTCCGGGAAGTGCAGGTTGAGATACGGCAGCACGAACAGCTCGTCCCAGAAGACGTGGCCCCGGTACGCCTCACCGTGCAGGCCACGGGCCGGCACACCCACGTCCAGCTCCGCGGTGTGCGGTGACAGCGTCTGCAGCACATGGAACAGATGCAGACACAGCACACGACCCGCCTCGCCGGGGACCTGGATGTCCGCCCGCCGCCACAACCGCGCCCAGGCCGACACGTGGGAGTCCAGGAGCTCCGAGAAATCCCCGGCAGCGGTCACCCGGTCCAGCACCGCGCCGACCGGGTCACTGATCGCCAGGTCATGTGAGGTGTGCAGGGCCGCGGTCTTCTCGACCACGGCGGGCCGGCCCGGGGCTATCGGGATCACCAGTCGGTGTACGGCGCGGTGGCCAGACGGGCGAAGCTCGGACGACGCGGGCCGCTGTCCCGTGACGACCGTACGCGCCGCCATGCTGATCGCGATGTCGGAGCTGCTGGTCCGGCAACGCAGCCACGTCGTATCGTTCGCCGCCTCTCCCGTCCACACCTGGGTCAGGTGGTTCCGGTTGAGGGACCGGTAGCGGTGGACGTTGTTGTTGGTCACGTCGCCGTCGAGGACGGACTCGACCTCGACCTCGCCCGACCACTCCTCGGACGTGAAAACGGTTCGCAGCGCGGCCAGGTGCGGATCCGCCATGTGCACCAGGCGGACCTGTTCCACGCTCAGCACGCCGGCCGCCTCGTCGTCCCAGTACCGGAACGTGCGCGTCAACGTGGCACGGCGGAGATCCAATGTGTGCCGGTAGTCGAACAATTGCCGCGCGTCGGGAGAGAACCACGGGCCCACCGATCCGTCGGCGGAACGAAGACGAAACCGCAGGAGCAGCCAGTTGGGGAGGTTCACCAGGTCCTCGTTCACCACCCGTCGCCCCGCCACAGCGGATTCCAGGCGGTTGTAGATCCCGGCCGCGTAGGTGGCCGGGTAATGCACCAGGCCCGCCCTGCTCTCGGGCACCGCACCGCGGGTGGCGAAGCAGCCGTTGCCGAGCGTGCACAACGATTCGCGCAACCGCTCGGCGGCGGGGTCGTATCCCTCGTATTCCCAGGTCCACTCCGACATCCGTCGCCCTCGCCTTCTCCCGTCACGAGATGTGCAGGAACGTGCGACGCGCGCCGGAGTTCAGACCCGCTGCGGGACGACGGCCACCGGGCACTCGGCGTGATGCAGCAGGGCATGGGCAGCCCTGCCGAGCTGCAGACCGAAGTGGCCGTGCCGCCTCAGCGCACCCACAACCACCAGGTCGGCGTCGGCCGAGGCGTCCAGGAGGACCTTGTGGGCGGGGCCTTCGACGGCTTGGCGCCGCACTTCGACCTGCGGGTGACTCCGTTCGGCGTCGCGCAGTGCGTCGGTGAGGAGAGTGGAGGCCCGTTCCTCGTGGGAACGTGCAGCATCATCGGCGATCAGAGGGCTGTCCACGTGCTCGTGGGCGGGGCGGCGCCAGGCCCGTACGGCCTTGAGTGCGCAGCCGCGTGCCTCGGCCTCGTGGAAGGCGAACCGCAGCGCAGCCGAGCCCTCGGTGGAGTCGCCGACGCCGACCACGACCCGGCCGAAGGAACCCTGCCGATTCCGCTCCGCGCCGCGGACCACGATGACCGGGCAGGTGGCACGGGCGGCCACCGTAAGGCTGACTGAGCCCAGCAGCATCCCGGCGACCTCGCCGCGTCCGCGGGAGCCCGTGACCAGGGCAGAGGATTCATGTGCCGCGTGCAGCAGCACGGACACGGCGCCGTCGGGCAGCACCTCGCTCGACACCTTCACCTCAGGGTTGCGCAGCCGGGCGCGTTCCCCGCAGGACGCGATGATGTGCTCCGCCATGACCTCTTCGGACGGACGATCGGTGCTGAAGGACGGACGGCCTCCCTCGTACCGCTCCCAGAGAGAGGCGTAGACGAGACGCAAGGGCAGCCCGAGGCGCGCCGCCTCGTCCACCGCCCAGTCCACGGCTTGCAGGCTGGACTCCGATCCGTCGACACCTACGACCAGCGGGAGCTCCATGGTCCCTACCGCCTTCCTGCCCGGCCACCGCGAAGGCCCCCTGTGAATACCGTCGCACCGCCCCGGGTCCATCGCGACACGTGGCCGGACTCTCGCAGGGAGGTCTCGGCCCGGGTTGCACCATGCTGATTTGCGACGATCGTGGAGCCATGCGGCCGGGAGCACAGTGCTCGGTGCCACTCGGCATCGCCGCCACTGCCTTCGCGTTGGCCTGGGTCCGTGCCTGGTGAGACGTCCGTGATCGGATACGAGCCCGCCTCCACTTCGAGGTCATGGAGAAGGGAAGACCATTGTGGTTGCGAGGACCGGCGTCTTCGGCGCCCTGACCAAGGAGCATCGCGAGCAGCTCATGTCCCTCGCTCGCGAGGTGTCGTTCGAGATCGACGAGCGCGTCTACAACGAGGGCGGCAAGGCCGACCGCTTCTGGATCATCCACACGGGCACCGTCGCTCTCGACCTGCACGTGCCCGGCCGCCGCGCAGCGGTCGTCGACACCCTCGGGGCCGGGGAACTGCTGGGCTGGTCATGGTTCGTCCCTCCCCACCACTGGCACCTGGGCGCCCAGGCCAGCAGCCCGGTGCGCGCCTACGAGTTCGATGCGGCCGCGGTCCGTGAGCTGTGCGGCAAGAACCCGGAACTGCAGCACGAAATGTGCACCTATGTCGCCGGAGTGATCGCAGCCCGGCTCAGGTCCGCCCGGGTGCGACTGCTCGACCTGTACGCGCCCTACGGCGCAGGCGAGGTGCCCTGACGAGGCGAGACGAGGAGGATTGCGGTGCCTGAGACCCCGCACATCGTCAGCGATGTGATGACCCACACGGTCGTGGCCGTGGGACGTGACGCCCTCTTCAAGGAGATCGTCCGGACCATGGAGCAGTGGAAGGTCAGTGCCATGCCGGTGCTCGAGGGAGAAGGGCGCGTCATCGGCGTCGTCTCCGAGGCCGACCTGCTGCCCAAGGAGGAGTTCCGCGACAGCGACCCGAGCCTTTTCGAGCAACGTCGGCGCCTGTCCGACGTCGCCAAGGCGGGGGCAGTGACGGCGGAGGAGCTCATGAGCACCCCCGCCATCACGGTCCACCCCGACGCCACCTTGGCGCAGGCGGCCAGGATCATGGCCGTCCGGCGCGTCAAACGGCTGCCCGTGATCGACGACATTGGCATGCTCCAGGGCATCGTCAGCCGCGCCGACCTGCTGAAGGTCTTCCTGCGATCGGACGAGGAAATCGAGGAGGAGGTCCGCCGCACCGTGGTGTCCTACCTCTTCCCGGCCTTCAGCCACGCCATCCACGTGAACGCGTACGAGGGCGTCGTCACCCTCCGCGGACACATCCAGGACACCTCGCTGATCTCGGTTGCCGTGCGCCTCGTGCGCGCAGTGGAGGGCGTCGTGGATGTCCAGCCCCACCTCACCGATGAGTCCACCACTCCGGCCGGACCGAGGGGCGAGCGGTAAAAGGCCGAACCAGTCGTACGTACCGGGCGGGGAGGAGTGGCCGGCGCTCCTCCCTCATTGCTCGGCCGAAGTAATACGGCGCCCCGTGATGCGTGTGGGCTGGATCGACACCCACATGTCGCGTTCACCGCCTGACCACGGCGTGGTGTGGGCGCGATCGACGAGCTTCCGCACGGCGTCAGGGTCGGTAACCTCACGCGCGGGTCCGACGACGAGCACGCTCCAGCCCTGGCTCATGGCTTCGTCGACATGGTCGACCTCGAAGGCGACTTCCGATCCCACGGCCGCCGCCGGGACCGAGTCCGGCGCGGTCCGGAACGCGATCGCGTCGTCGACGACCCCGTAGTTCACCGGAACCACCGCCGGGCCGTGCGCTGTCGACACCGCGACGCGCCCCACGCCGTGTGTGGACATCAGGGTGCGGCATTCGTCGGGGTGGAGGTCGAGCAGCCGAGGGTGCAGGAGCGCCTGGCCCAGGCCAGGCGGCAGATCGATGCCGCCTCCGCGCAGAGCGGCGGTGGTGGTGCCCAGCGCATCAGCCAGGCCGATAAGAGTGGCAACGGTCGGGTCGGCGGGCTGTTCTTCGAGGTATGCCAGGTATTCCGGTGCCATTCTGGCGCGGCGAGCTGTATCTTCCCGGGTCAGTCCTTGGCGTGTGCGTTCGGTGGCAACGCGGCGGCCGATGTCACCGGGATTGGGCGGCCTGCCCGGCGGGGTTCCGCGGGGCTCGGCACTTCTCTGCCCGCCTGCCTGGTCCGTACGTGGCCGGGAAGGCTCGTGTACGCTCCCGGGCCCGTGCTCGATGTGACGGATGTGTGCGTCGGGCCCGGGAAAGACGAGGGTCACCTCGTCCGTGTCCGACCAGCGCACATCGTAGGGAGGCGTTCCATCCTCGTGGTGGAGTCCGACAATCTCGCCTTCGCGCCTGGTGGCGCCGGTGGCAGGGCTCTTTACCACGAGTTGATCGCCCAGTTGAGCTCGCATGATCGCCGCCGTTTCCGCAGAATGCTGCTGTAACCCAACGTCCCCCGCGCGGCCTGCCGCCGCAAGGGACGAGAACCTCCGTGATCCGGGTTGCCGACGGCCGGTCCGGGGCAGCCCCCATCCTCTTGCCACTGGCTGTCTTCGCCCGGAAGGGAGAGGCGACATGCATCACCGTACGGTCGAGGAGCTCATGACCCGAGACGTCGTGCGAGCACGGTGCGACACGCCGTTCAAGGAGATCGTCAAGCTGCTCGCGGACAACGGCGTCACCGCCGTACCCGTGGTCGACGAACTCGACCGCCCCATGGGCGTGGTGTCCGAGGCCGACCTGCTGCGCAAGTCCTCTGCCCAGGCCGACCCGTCCGGCCTGACACCGGTTCCGCATCTGGAGGCGTGGGAGCGTGCCAAGGCCGAAGGCGCCAGGGCCGAGGAGCTGATGTCGGCTCCCGCCGTGTGCGCGCGTCCGGAGTGGACCGTGGTGGAGGCGGCTCGCCTCATGGCGGTCCAGAACGTCAAGCGACTGCCCGTGGTGGACGAGACGGACCGGCTGCAGGGCATCGTCAGCCGCGGTGACCTGCTGAGGATCTTCCTGCGCCGTGACGACGCCATCCGCGACGAGATCACGGGGGACCTGCTGCGGGGGACCCTGGGACCTGTCGCCTCGGACGTGACGGTCGAGGTTCGCGAAGGGCACGTGAGCCTCGGTGGATCCGTCAAGGTCAGGAGCCTGATCCCGGTGATCGAGCGGCTGTGCCGGAGCGTTGACGGCGTGGTCTCTGTCGCCCAGCACATCGCGCACCGCCCGGACGACTCCCAGAATTCGGCAAAGGACAGCTGAGGCATCGCAGGAACTGGCTCGGAGCAACGAGGGCTGCTCCCGCCCTTGGCTCAGCCGGCGATCTCGATGCGATGCGCCTTGGCTTTCTCGGCTTTCGGGACGCGGACGGTGAGAACCCCGTTGGTCAGCTCGGCGCTGATGTGTTCGGTGTCCGAGTTCGGCGGCAGACTCGTGCGGTAGTCGAACTCCCCGACGTGGCGGGCGCGCCGCCGGACCACGCCGGTGCGTTCCTTCTCCTTGATCTCGCCGTGGACATCGATCTCGGAGTCGGTGACCTCCACGGTGATGTCGTCCTTGTCCACACCGGGAAGCTCCAGCTCCACCAGGTACGCGTCCTCCGTGTCCTCGATGTCCGCCAGCGGCGCCCATGCCCCGGCGGTGCCGAGTTCGGCGCCGCCGGGAAAGGCGGACTGCATGAGACGGTCCATGCGAGTGTGCAGGTCCTCAAGTTCGCGGATGGGGTCCCATGCGGGGAGACCGCCCCTCCCATGGTGATGGTGCGCGGGCAGCGTCATCGGTCATCCTCCTTGCATCTGATCCGGCAACGGCCAGCCGGTCTCCGGGTGGTCCCTGCGCCCGGCGGCGGCCGCGCCGATGCCCTCGATGTCACGCTCGGCAACGTTCACCAGCTGCCGGCCGAGGTCGTGCAGGGCCCTGCCCGCCGCCAGCTCGTCACCGATCTCCGGCACGTCCATGTCCGCTGGGTTCCTGTGCGCGGCCCCGTGCCCGGTGAGCTCCGTGGTCCCGGTGTCCAGCACCACACGTGCCTTGGTCGTTCCCTCTTCCTCGAAGAGGTAGAAGCGAACCTTCCATTCCACGGTATGCGGCATCGCTGTCCTCCTCATCTCGGTTGGGAGCGCTGTGATCCGGTCGCGCTCCGCTCGTGGTTGCGCAGGTTGGCGAATGAGGCCAGGACCTCGTCTTCGATACGGTGCCGGACCTGGTCGGCGAGGACAGTCAGCTGTCCGGAGATGGTCGCGCGTGGCGCGAGGGGGGCCTGAATGCGGCGTGCCGCGGGCGGGAGCCCGGCCAGGTCGGCGGCGAACCTCTCCCCGCCGTCGTCCAGAGTGGGGCGCTCGACGGTGCGACTCCCGTTCCGCATGACCGTCTCCAGCAGCGGTACGCCCGCTCCCGGCGGCTGCTCATCATGGAGCCCGATCACGTCCGCGAATCCGGGACGGCGGAACACCTGCTTCTGTCCAGGGACGGTCACCTTGGCCGAGGAGAGCTTCATCACCGGTCGGCCGTCGTACTCGACCATCTTGTAGGCCGAGTCCAGGAACGGGGCGTCGGCCGAGACCCCGACGCGGGTGCCGACGGCGTAGACGTCGATCGGCGCCCCGGAGCGGACCAGTTCGTCCACGGCGTACTCGTCGAGACCGCCGCTGGCGATGATCCGTACGTCCGGCAGTCCCGCCGCGTCGAGGATGGCGCGCGCCGTCAGCGCCAGGGCTCCAGGTCTCCGCTGTCCAGCCGTACGGCCGAGCCGGGCCCACGGTCCAGGTCCCGCAGGACGCGACGCGTACCCCCTCTTCGGTGTCGTAGGTATCCACCAGGAGCGTCACCGGACCGGGGTGGGACCGGGCGAAGGCCCGGAAGGCCGCCTCCTGTGTTCCGAACGCCTCGATGTACGAGTGGGCCATCGTGCCGACGGCCGAGAGTCCTTCGGCGGTGGCCGCGGCGACGTTGCTCGTTCCGGCGAATCCGACCATGGCGCCCAGCCGGGCGGCCTGGAAACCGGCTTGCGGGCCGTGCGTGCGGCGCAGGGAGAAGTCCACGACCGGATGGCCGGCAGCGGCCAGGACGCACCGTGCGGCTTTCGAGGCGATCGTCGTCGGGTGGTTGACCTGGTTGAGGATGTACGTCTCGACCAGCTGGGCCTGCGGGAGCGGAGCAGTCACCTCCAGCACCGGCTCTCCCGCCAGGACGATCCGCCCCTCCGGCACCGCCCGCACCAGGCCGGTGAACTCCATGCCCAGCAGCGGGGCCAGATCACGCGGAGGCCGGTGCAGTGCTGAGGCGAAGGAATCGACATCCTCGGCGTCGACCCGGAACCCGGACAGGAAGTCCAGCGACGACTCCAGGCCGGCGGCCACCAGGAAGCCCCGGCCGGGCGGCATGTCGCGAACGAACAGGCTGAACGTTGCCGGGCCGGTCATCCCCTCCCGCAGGTACGACATCGCCATCGTGACCTCGTAGAGGTCAGTGGTCGTCGCATCGGACATCTGCGTCACCTCCTGGACCACGCTCAGGGCCCCGGTCTGTCACCTGTGGAACCGCGCGGACCAAATGGGTTCCACCCGGTCCCATTCGGCGTCCCACTGTGCGTACCTTCTGCGGTCCAACGCCAGGCGCATACCTTTACGCGCAGCCACGAAGCCGGCGTACACGCCGACCGCCGTCATGCCGCCCATGAGCCAGCCGCCGGCCTTCGCGTTGGTCGCGGACATCGGCGGGTTCTTGACGGTTCCTTCCCGGTCCACCCAGATCCGCACGGTCGAGCCTGCGGTCTTGTCCAGCGGTACAGGGGCGCTTCCCGTCTGCTGCCGGCCGTCCTTGTCGGTCCACCTGACCTGAACCTTCTGCTTCTCGTCCGCAGTACCGCCCGATGCTGCCTCCGGGGCCGAGGTCACCCGAGCGGTGACCTGGAACCGCTCCGCGGACTGGGCTTGAACGGTGCGCATCGTCGACTCGTGGACCGCCAGCCCCGCGGTCACCGACGCCACGGGCAGTCCGAGGACAAGCACCGCCAGCAGGAAGCCGGAGCACCAGGCTTCGGCCCGATCGGACGTACGCCTCAGCGGGTTCGCGCCCCTCGGCGGGGGCTGCTCCTTGTGCGGTCGGTGGGGACCGGATGCGTGCGGCGGATCCTGTGCGCTCATGGTCTGTCCTCCAGCTGTTGCTGGTGCGTCCCCCCGCCACGTCTGACTCCCTCACCACCCTCCAACGGCGGCAGAGTCCGATCACTGGGCCGAAGGTCCCTGCTGAACGGCCACTCGACCCACCCTGCTCGTCACGGGGTCATACCTGCGGTACGACCGCGATCGGACACGGCGCGTGATGCAGCACCGCGTGGTTGACCAGGCCCAACTGCAGACCCACGTGCCCATGTCGCCTGCGGGCCCCGACGACGAGCAGATCAGCACCGGACGCAGCCTCCAAGAGCGCCCGCCGGGCCGGGCCCTCGACCACCTCGCTACTCACCGGCACGTCCTGATACCGCTCCGCAGGGCTGCACAGTGCGTCAGCGAGCACCTGCGCCGGAGGGCGCCCCATGGCCTGGAGGGCGTATCCGGAAAAGCCCGGCGGCCCAGGGTTCCCGACCGGGATGCTCCAGGCGTGCACCGCCACCAGCCGACAGCGCCGCACATGGGCCTCCCGGAGCGCGAAGTCCACAGCCGTACCGCTGCCCTGCCCGTCCTCGACACCGACGACGACGCTCCCGAGCCGGCCGTTCCGGTGCTCCAGCCCACCGCGCACGACGACGACCGGGCAGTCGGCATGAGCGGCCACGGCCAAGCTGACCGAGCCCAGGAGCAGCCCGGCGAGATCTCCGAGCCCTCGGGATCCGAGTACCAGAGCGAAGGCGTTGCGCCCTTCGCCGACCAGGGCGGACGCCGCGTCCTCGTGCACTACCTCACTGGACAGCCGTACCGTCGGCGCGCTCTTGCCGGCTCGCTCCGAGGCGACAGCCACAAGGTCGGGCGTCTCGTGGTCTGTTACGGCCGCGTGCACGAGATGGAGCGGCACCTCGTGCCGGACCGCCTCGTCCGCGGCCCACTCCACCGCCTCAAGGCTCGCCGCGGACCCGTCGATGCCGACCACCAGGGGAACCACCACCGCTCCCACCTCCCTTGTTCCGGACTTCACGCCCGTGCGAGCGCCGCCTCGCCGGGGACCACATGCGCCGCGAGGAGATCTGGGGTAGTCCTCGATGTAGAAGCACCGTGCTCTGTCGGTCGGCGCCAACGCTCGTGCGTCGCGTCGAGCACGCCCCACGGCCGACCTGCACGGCCACCGACGCACGGGGGCGGCAGCCGTCCGGGCGGTGACCGCACTCACCGTCCTTCCAGCTTCGTACGAGACGGAGGCAGTCGCCATGGAACAAGCCCTCACCGTCGGCCTCGACGGCTCACCCGAGAGCCTCGCCGCCGCCCGCTGGGCCGCCGGCGAAGCCGAGCGACGCAATCTCGCCCTCCGCCTGCTGCACGCATGGCCCCTGTTGGCCCCCGAGCCGACCCGCATCCCCGCGGAAATCGATCAGAACTATTGGGCGAAGCGACTCATGCACAACGCCCAGGCGGAACTCCAGGCGCGCCACCCGGGCCTCACCGTCGTCGGCAACCTGGTGGCCGACGACGCGCAGAAGGCACTGCTCCAGGCATCGTCGGAGTCCGAGATGCTCGTGCTCGGCTCGCGGGGCCTGACTCCCGTGGAAAGCTACTTCCTCGGCGACATCAGCATGTCCGTGGTGGCACGCGCCGAGCGGCCCGTGGTCCTGGTGCGCGCCGAGCGAGGGGAAGAAGGTCGCGCGCCCGAATCAGCTTCGGCAGGCGGCGTGGTGGTGGCACTGAAACTGCACGGACCGTGCGACGACCTGCTCGAATTCGCCTTCACCACCGCCGCGGTGCGGGGCGTGCCGCTCCGCACCGTCCATGGCCGCGGCGTGCCGATCCACGCGTACGCCCCCTGGGGCGTGGATCACACCGTGACCCACGAGGTCAGGCAGGAGGCCCAGAAGGGCCTGAGCCAGGCCCTCCGCCCCTGGCGCGAGAAGTTCCCGGGCGTGGTCGTAGCTGAGTCCATCCGCCTCGACAGCCCCGCCAGGGCCGTCGTAGGAGCCGCCGCAGGCGCCGAGTTGCTGGTCGTCGGCCGACGCAAGCACCACCCTCCCCTGGCACCACGCCTGGGCCCCGTGGCCCAAGCCGCCGCCCACCACGCGCGGTGCCCTGTCGCCGTCGTCCCCCATGACTGAGCCGAACCACCCCGGCGAGCCGATGGCGTCGGCGCGGCGGGACGACGCCCCCAGAGCCCCGTCGCTCTCGCGCGCCGAGGTGCGCGAGACACACACCGCCGTGGTCCTCTTCATCGGGGACCGCGCCTACAAGGTGAAGAAACCAGTCGACCTGACATTCCTGGACTACACCACGGTGGCCGCCCGGAAGGCCGCGTGCGAGAGAGAGGTCGTCCTCAACCGCCGTTTCGCCCCCGACGTCTACCTCGGCGTCGGCGAATTCCGCAGCCCGGACACCGACGTACCGGAACCCGTCGTGGTGATGCGCCGCATGGCCACCGAGCGCCGCCTCTCCCGGCTCGTACGGGAAGGAGCGGCCGTCGACGACGCCCTTCGGGCCGTCGCCCGGCTGCTCGCCGCCCACCACGCGAGCGCACCTCGCGGCCGGGAGGTGACCGAGCAGGGGACGCGCGACGCACTGTCCTCGCGCTGGGAAGCGAGCTTCGCCCAGGTCCGCGCCCTGTCCGACGACGGCACCGTGCCCGACGGGGTGGAGGAGATCGAGCGCTTGGTGCGCCGCTACCTTGCCGGCCGCGAGCCCTTGTTCGACAGGCGCATCGAGCAGGGACGGGTGGTCGACGGCCACGGAGACCTGCTCGCCGAGGACATCTTCTGCCTCGACGACGGCCCACGCGTCCTGGACTGCCTGGAGTTCGACGACACCCTTCGTTACGTCGACGGCCTCGACGACGCCGCCTTCCTCGCCATGGACCTGGAACAACTCGGCGCCCTGGAGGCGGCGACGTTTTTCCTCGCCGAGTACGGCGAGTACTCCGGCGACCCGGCGCCTCCCTCCCTGCGCCACCACTACGTCGCCTACCGCGCGTTCGTCCGGGCCAAGGTCTCCCTGATCCAGGCACGCCAGGGCACGCCCGGCGCGGAGGCGGCAGCACACCGACTGATCACGACCGCCCTGCGCCACCTGCGCGCCTCAGCCGTCGGCCTGACCCTCGTCGGCGGACTCCCGGGCAGCGGCAAGTCCACGCTCTCCGGCGCGCTCGCCGACCGCCTCGGCGTCACCCTGCTCAGCAGCGACCGCCTCCGCAAGGAACTGGCGGGCATCCCGGCGGAACAGCCGGCTGCCGCCGCCTACGGCGAGGGCCTGTACTCCCCCGAATGGACCAACAAGACGTACGCGGCCCTCCTCGACCGCGCATCGACCCTGCTGTCCCAGGGTGAGTCCGTCGTCCTGGACGCCACCTGGCACGACGCCGCACAGCGCGAAGCCGCCCTGAGCATGGCCGAACGCACCCACGCCGACCTCGTCGCCCTGCACTGCCACGTTCCGGAGGAGGTGACCACAACCCGCCTCGCCACCCGCGCGCCCGGGGCGTCCGACGCCGGCGTCGACGTGGCCACCGCCATGGCTGCCACGGAACCGCCCTGGCCTGATGCCGTCAGGGTCGATACGAGCGGTTCCCTGGAGGCCGCGGTGGTCCAGGCACTGGCAGCGATCCGCCCGCACGCCGACAGCCGGACACCGGTCTTCCGTCGCCCCTACATGGAGCCGGACTAGAAGGAGTTGGGACGCCCGCACATAGCAGGGGATAACGGCCAATTGCCGACCCGCGCACCAGGTTTCGCGCGGCACGGCGCATTCACTCATGGTGGTTGTACGGGGCACTCCGGTCCGGCAGGAGGGGTGGCAGGGCCGGGGCCCCGTACGCCCGTTACGGCACTTCGTGAGGCGGCCACCATGGGTGAACAGAAACCCCTCGACCCTGGCGAGGCGTGGAGGGCCGTGGCCACATGCTTCCTCTCCACCTTCGCGCTGCTCGCGCGGCACCGGGTCCGTCTGCCGAAGGAACGGCAGGAGATGCGGCTGCGCTTCGCCGACGGCACCTCGGCCCGGGTGTACCGGGAGACCCGCCTCGGCAGCGGCTTGGCGAAGGACCCGTGCACGCTGGTGGTCACCTTCCGGCTGCGCCGGGTGCGCAGGCCCGCACACGCCCTGTTCCGCGCTGAGAGCCTGCTGAACACCCCGCTGTTCGTCGGCTTTCCTGGTTTCACCTCGAAGCTGTGGCTGGCCCACGACGAGCATGATCGCTACCGCGGCGTGTACGAGTGGGACGGCACGGAGCGCGCCGAGCACTACGCGCGTTCCCTGTGGCGGGTCCTGGCGCTGGTCAGCGTGCCTGGTTCGATCAGCTATGCCGTTGTGCCCGGGCTGCGCCGCGACGACGTGATCACGGATCCTGGGCTGATCGAAAACATTGCGCCGCACGACAGCGCAGCATGGTGGCGCATCCAGGCCGGGACGTGATGACAGTGGCGGACATCCTGGTCGTCGGGGCCGGTACAACCGGCCTCACCCTCGCCCTGGAGGCCCATGACCACGGAGCACGGATCCGCATCGTCGAGCGGCGTCCCGAGCCGTTCCGGCCCTCCCGTGCGCTCATCCTGCACCCCCGCACTCTGGAAGTCCTGCGCCCACTCGGCGTCACCGACGCCCTGCTGGAGCTGGCGGACCCCGCCCCAGCAGTCGACCTTCATCTCGGCTCCCGCGTCGTCGAGACCAGGCTCGCGGACCTCGCGCTGCCCGACACGGCGTTCCCCCATCTGTCGCTCATGCGGCAGATGGACGTCGAACGAGTGCTGACGCGGGCACTCGCCGACCGCGGGGTGACGGTGGAACGGAACACCGAACTGACCACTGTCAGCGACGACGGGCACAGTGTGCGAGCTGTGCTGCGATCGCGGCACGGCATCGAGGAGATGCACTGCCCCTTCGTCGTCGGCTGCGACGGCCCGGCCAGTACCGTGCGGGCCTGGGCCGGCATCGGATGGCACGGCAGGCCCTACGCCGAAGAGGTGGTCCTCGCCGACCTCGACCTCGGCGGCATCTCCGAGCGCTCCGGTGCCGAGGTGTTCGCGGGGCGCCGCGGGCTGTTGTTCCTCTTCCCGCTCGGCGAGCAGGCCACCTGGCGGCTGCTGGCCACACGGGCGTCCACCGACGCGCCCGGCCAGAACTTCGGCCAACCCGGATCCGCCGTCCCGCAGGCCGAGCTCCAGCACCTCCTCAACGACGCGGCGCTTCAGGCCCGGATCGAGCGTCTCGCGTGGTCCGCACGGGTGCCGCTGCAGTGCGGCCTCGCCGGGCGGTTCCGCCGGGGGCGGCTCTTCCTCGCGGGGGACGCGGCTCACAACTACTCACCGGCCACCGGCCAGGGCATGAACGCCGGTATCCAGGACGCGGTGAACCTCGGCTGGAAGCTCGGCTTCGCGGCGAACTGCTCCGGCCAGTCCACAGGCAGGCGGGATGCCGAAATGCTGCTCGACTCCTACGACAGGGAGCGCAGAGCGGCTGCCCATCGACGGCTGATCCTCACACACACGGCGTTCTGGGCGGAGGCGTCGACCGGCCGGATCCCTTCATGGTTGCGCGCAGTGGCCGCTCCACTCACGGCCCCGGCCATACCCGCCCTCCTGCACCGGCGACGGCTGGTCGCCGAGGCCATCCGTCTCATCTCCCAGCTGCGGGTGAACTACCGGCACAGCCCCCTGTCGGTGGAGGGAACACCGCCCCTGCGTGGCGCTCCCCGCCCAGGAGACCGCCTGCCGGACGCGACCGTCAGCGTCGAAGGACCTCCCAGGCGGCTGCACGAGCTGCTGGCCCGCCCGGGTGTGCACCTGCTGCTGCAGCGCGAGGCCGACCCGCCGCCGGACACCGTGCCCGGTCCCCTGGTCACCGTCCTCCGGCTGACGAACAGCCCCGGTCGCGGGCTGGTGGCCGTCCGTCCGGACGGGCATGTCGGCTTCCGCTGCGGGACCACCGACCCGGCCGGGCTGACCGGCTGGCTCTCATTGACAGGCGCAGCGGCATCTCCGCCCATCCGGCCATGAACACCAGGCGACGGAGCCCCACACCCCGGCCCGGGAGTCCGACGGCACTGAGGAGCCCGACAAGCTGATGGCCCGGTTGCCCTGCCGTACTCCCAGAGCGACGGTGGAGAGAACGGGCCGAGTCAGCCAGGGAGTGGGTGACCATGCGAGCCCTCGTCTACCACGGCCCCGGACAGATCTCCTGGGACACGGTCACGGATCCGGCCATCGAGGACCCTGCCGACGCCGTCGTACGCGTCGACGCCACCACCGTCTGCGGCGCCGATCTGCACATCCTGCGTGGAGACCTGCCCGAAGTGAAGCCGGGGACGATCCTCGGCCACGAGGCCGTCGGCGAGGTCATGGAGGTCGGCAGCGACGTCCACCACCTGCGTCCCGGGGACCAGGTGATCGTGTCGTCCGTCTCGGCCTGCGGCCACTGTCCGGCGTGCCGTGACACCATGCGCGGACAGTGCCGCGAGGGCGGTGGATGGATCCTGGGGAATCTGATCAACGGAACCCAGGCGGAGTTCGTGCGGGTCCCCTTCGCCGACTTTTCCACCCACCGACGCCCC
>NZ_JAAKZX010000194.1 GCF_011045025.1 Streptomyces ureilyticus | reverse complement strand
GTCGCCGGGTGCGGGTTGTCAGCGGTTGTATGCGGGCATGGGGCCGCGTAGCGCCTTGCCGATCTCGTCGCAGGCCGCTGTGACGTCGGGGGGCAGGGGGCCGTTGTCGGCGGCCGTGATGTTGGCCATTAGGTGGGTGGTGCTGGAGCCGCCCAGGAGCAGGGCGTCGGTCGAGTCGCGGTCCAGAAGCCAGCGGAGGGCCAGGTCGGTCAGGGGGATGCCGGCGGCTTCCGCGATGGTGGAGAGCTGTTCCACCGCGGTGAAGAGGCGTTCGTCCCAATAGCGTCGGCGGTACATCTCGGCGACCTTGGAGTCGCCGAACCTGCCCGATTCCGGGGGGCGTTCGAAGCGGTGGCGGCCGGTGAGGAGACCGCCTCCCAGGGGGTTGTAGACCATGGTGCGCAGGCCGGTGACCGCGGCGTACTCGACGTACTCCTCCTCTATGCGGCGGGCCAGGAGGTTGTGCATCTGCTGGGCGACGACGGGGCGTGGTGCTCCCAACTCGTCGGCGGTGCGGACGAGTTGGGAGATCTGCCAGGCTGCGTAGTTGGAGACGCCCAGTGCGCGGATCTTTCCCTCGGCCACGAACTCGGCGATGGTGGTGAGGGTTTCGGGCAATGGTGTCGCGCGGTCCGGCTGGTGGAGGTAGAAGAGGTCGACCGAGTCGGTGCCCAGACGCTTGAGGCTGCCCTCCAAGGCGGCTCGCAGGCCGGCTGCGGAGAGGGGGGCGTGGTCGCCCTGGTCGGGGTGGGGGATGCCGGCCTTGGTCGCCAGGACGATGCGGTCGCGGCGGCCGGGGAGCAGGCCGGCGAGGATGCGTTCGCTCTCGCCGCCCGCATAGCCGTTGGCCGTGTCCACGCCGGTGATGCCCGCGTCGAGCGCGGCATCGAGCATGTCAGCCGCTGAGGAGGCGTCGACGGTGTCGCCGAAGGTCATGGTGCCGAGAACCAGCCGGGAGAGCGGTACGGAGCTGTTCGGCACGGTGATGCCGGTGGTCACGTGGGGGTTCCTTCCGGGGCGGCGGAGAAGTTGACGTGGTCGACGGCTCGGAAGGGGCCGCTTGAAGTGGCGTACTCGACGACGAGGTCCTCTACGGAGAGGAGCACCGGCCTTGTGGTGGTGGGGAGTTCGGTCACGACGCCGCCTCCTCCGCGACGGGCTCGGTCCGGCCGTCGCTGTCCTCGTCCCACGTACCCACACGGGGCACGGCGGCGAGGAGTTCACGGGTATACGGCTCGGCGGGGCGCTCGACGATCTGCTGTGCGGAGCCCGACTCGCCGAAACGGGGGGAACGGTTCAGGGTGCCGGGGCCGGGCGCACCGGTGGGCCCGGCGCAGGCGGACAGAGGACCGAGGGCGACACTCGCACCGCCGAGGGCGCCCCAGCGCAGCACAGTGCGGCGGCGGGGGTGACCGGGCGGGGGGACACGATGCGGAGTTGGGGTCATGTCGACCTTCTCGGTTCTTGAGGGCGACCGGCTCTGGCCGACGCCGCCCGGCACCGGACGGCGAAGCAGTGTCGCGCCGCAAAAAAGGTGGCACGGTTGCGCGAATCGCGCAAGGAGTATCGCGCACTTCGCGCAGCCGTGCCATCATCGGCGTCCGGGGCCGATCACCCGCAGGCCCGAGGAGGTACCCGTGTCCCGCACCACACCCGCCGGCCGCCCATCCCGCGTGCTGGCGCTCGCGGACGACCTGTCCGGCGCTGCCGAGACCGCCGCCGCACTGGGCCTGCCCGGCCGGATCCTGCTGGGCCCGCCCACCGCACCGACACCCGAGGGCGAGGCGCTGGTGCTCGACCTCGACACCCGGCAGCTCACCGCGGACGAGGCCGCCCGCGCCGTGCGGGCCGCCATGCCGTACGCCGACGGCGGCCTGGTCTTCAAGAAGGTCGACTCGCTGCTGCGGGGCAACATCGCCTCGGAGGCGGCCAGTTACGCCGCGGGCGCCGCGGGCGTGGTGATCGCCCCCGCCCTGCCGGTCGCGGGTCGCACCGTGCTCGACGGAGTCGTCCATGTGCACGGCACCGCGCTGCACGTGACCGACGCCTGGTGTGCGGAGCGGGGTCCGGCGCCCGAATCGGTGCGGGCGGCGCTGGGTGATCTGCCGACGCGCGTGGTGCCGCTGTCGGTGGTGCGCTCGCCCGTCCTGGCGCTGTCCGGCTGGCTGCGCACCCTCATCGCGAAGGGGCATCACCCGGTGTGCGATGCGGAAACGGACGACGACCTCGACGCGATAGCTCAAGCGGTGCTCCAACTCGGCCCAGATGTGAGGCTGTTGGGGACGGGTGGGCTGGCTGCCGCGCTCGGCCGGAGACTGGCGGGAGCGGACGGGGGCGGTCTCCGCGCAACCCCGGGGCCCACGCCGTACAGACCGCTGCTCGTCGTGGTCGGAACGGCCGCACCCAGCACCGTTGCGCAGATCGCGCAACTTCTCGCCTCCGGCGCGCACCACGTGCCCGTACCGGCGCACCTGCTCACCGACCACCGCGGCCCGCACCCGCTCGCCGTCGTCCCGGACGGCATCACCGTCGTCAGCATCGACGGCAGCGGCCCCGTCGAGCCCGGTTCGGCCCGCACTCTGGCGGCCGGCCTCGCCCGCACGGTCGCCGAGGCCGCCCGCGACAGCGACCTGGTCCTGACAGGCGGTGAGACCGCGCGCCGTGTGCTGGACGCGTTGGGCCTCCGCGAGCTGCTGCCCGTAGGGCAGATCCACCACGGCGCCGTGCACTCCCGCACCGCCGACGGCCGGTCCGTCGTCACCCGCCCCGGCAGCTTCGGCGACACCGACTCCCTGCTGCGCATCGCCCGCGCGCTGCGCCCCGACCACGCCGCCGCATTGACCCCGTCGTTCGCCCCGCAAGGAGAACCCACGTGAACGCAGCCTCCACCGCCGCGTCCGCCGAGCGGTCCGGCACCGCCGGACCCCCGCTGCCGATCATCGCGGTGACCATGGGCGACGGTGCCGGCGTCGGGCCGGAGGTCATCGTCCCGGCGCTGCTGAACCCCGACACCCTGCGCGGCTGCCGCCCCGTCGTCATCGGCGACGCCCAGCGCCTGCGCCAGGCGGCGGACATCCTCGGCCTCAGCTGTGACATCGTTGCCGTCGACGGCCCCGCCGACGCCGAGTTCACGTCCCGCCGCATCAACGTCGTCGACCTGGGGCTCCTCCCCGCCGACCTTCCCTGGGGCACCCTCTCCGCCGAGGCGGGCGACGCCGCGTACCACTACATCCGCGTCGCCGCCCAGCTCGCCCTGAACGGCGAAGTCCACGCCATCTGCACCGCCCCCCTCAACAAGGAGGCCCTGCACGCCGCCGGGCACCTCTACCCCGGCCACACCGAACTCCTCGCCCACCTCACCGGCGTGGACGAGGTGTCGATGATGCTGTCCACGCCCAAGGTGAAGGTCATCCACGTCACCACGCACCTCGGTCTGATCGACGCCGTCAACCGCATCGAGCCCGGCCTCGTCGAACGCACCGTGCGCCGTGGCCACGACGCCATGGTCCGCGCGGGTGTCGAGGCCCCCGTGATCGGCGTCTGCGGCATCAACCCGCACGCCGGCGAGAACGGACTGTTCGGCTACGGCGAAGAGGAGGCGAAGATCGTCCCCGCCCTGGAGGCCGTACGCGACGACGGCATCGACGCCCGCGGGCCGATCCCCGCCGACACCGCCTTCTTCCTCGCCGGCCGCGGCGACTACGACCTCATCGTCGCCATGTACCACGACCAGGGCCACGGCCCGGTGAAGGTCCTCGGCATCGAAACGGGCGTCAACCTCACCGTGGGACTGCCCGTCATCCGCACCTCCGTCGACCACGGCACCGCGTTCGACATCGCGGGAACCGGCCGAGCCGAGGCCGGTAGCATGGTCGAGGCGCTGCGGCAGGCCGCCGAGATGTCATCCGCCTCGGCCGCCCGATGACCCCCCTCTCGTGGGTCCCGGAGGACACCACCGCACACCCGGAGGACACAGGACTGATGTCTGCGATCGGATCCAAGTCCCGGCGCGACCGGATCGTCCAGCTCGCCACCACCACCGGCCTGACCAGCGTGGACGAACTCTCCCAGCTGTTCGGCGTGACGGCCTCCACCATCCGCCGCGACCTGGCGAAGCTCACCACCGACGGACGCCTCGCCCGTACGTATGGCGGCGCGATGGCGCTGTCCGCGCACCCCGAGGCCTCACTGCGGCAGCGCACGGGCGAAGCCTTCGAGGCCAAACGCGCCATCGCCCGCTGGGCCGCCGCCCAGATCCAGCCCGGCGAGACGCTCCTCCTCGACGCGGGCTCGACCGTCGGCGCGCTCGCGCATGAACTGCGTACGGCGAAGAACGTCACCGTCGCGACCACCGGCCTGACCGCGCTCCAGGAACTCGCCGACGTCCAGAACGTCCACGTCGAATGCCTCGGCGGCACCCTCCGCCCCCTCAGCCAGGGCTTCGTCGGCCCGCTGACCGAGGCCGCCCTCGAACGGCTCACCTTCGACCGGGTCTTCCTCGGCACGGACGGCGTCTCCCCGGAGCACGGGATCTGCGAGGCCGACCTGCGCCAGACCCGCCTGAAGGAACTCATGGCACGCCGCGCCGACCACGTCTACGTCCTCGCCCACGCCGCGAAAGTGGGCCGCCGCCCCTTCCACGCCTGGGCCACGCTGCCCGCGGGCTGGACCCTGGTCACGGACGACGCGGCCGACCCCCGCGTCCTCGACGAGCTGCACAGCCGCGGGGTCACCACGGTCCTGGCCAAGTCAGAGGAGATGCCCTGAACTTGGCCGCACTGACAGGAAAGGGCCAGGCGCTGGGACGCGCCTGGCCCTTTCGTTCCCCCTGTTTTCCGGTGGCCTACGCGGCCTTTCGGTCGCTCAGGCGCCGCAGACCGGTACGCCGGGCAGCTGGTTGTCCGGGTGGTCGACGTAGTAACTCGCGATGAAGCCGCGGGAGTCACCGCGCGTGATGTAGACCCACCACGGGTTGCCGCTGACGTTCTGCCCCTGCTTCTGGCAGACCGCCTCGAAGGCCTGGCCCGGCTGCAACTGCCCTGCCACCACAGGGCAGTTGCCCGGCGACGGGAACGCGTCGCACGCACCCGGGTTGCCCGGGTTGTCGCGGACATTGACGTCGGTCGCCCACACCGTGAAGCTCGCCCGGGCGGACGCGCCGTCCGAGGTGTCACCGGCCGAGGCGGCGGCCGGGCCGGCCAGACCCGCGGTCAGGGCCGTGGCGGCGAGGGCCGCACCGAGGACAGTACGAAGTCGCATGAGATCTCCCCGTGTTGTCGTGCTTGGCTTGGTCGTGCCTGTCTTACGCAGGGCACACGAAGACACGGGCCGCTCTGTATGACACGAGGTCGAGTGACGCTCGTCACACTCCAGTAGGTGTCCCAAGGGGGCGGCGATCAGGGCGGGTTACGCGCCTCGTCCGCCGAACACGTGCGCACCTCAGCCGTGTTGCGGGTACGGACCCCCGGCAGCCAGCCCTCCGCCCCCTCGCGGGTCCTGACCAGGTACCAGCGGGTCGAGGAGATCAGGCTCTCGTCCGTCACCATCGTGCCGCGGGTGACGACACACGCCGCGGCCAGCCGGTCGCCGTGCCATACGCGGCCTGCCGTGTTTCCCGGCGCCGCGTACTCGGCGTACGGATCCTTCGCCAGCCGCAGCGCGCACTCCAGCGTCCGCAGCGGACGACACGGCTCTTCGGCGTTGAACACCGTCACCGGGGCATCGAAGCGCCCCCGGTCGGCAGGAGGTGTGTCGGCGGTCGGCCGGACCAGCCACCAGGCGCCCAGCGCGACGGCGCACACCAGGACGGCGGCGGCAGCGACCGCCCAACTTATCCGCGGCCGCGCCCCGAAGACCGCCCTGCGTGGCGGCGCTTCGGTGGACCGGACCCGCTCCCACAGCCCGGACGGCGTCTCGATCTCGTCGTCGGCGGCCCTGAGCCGGTCGCGCAGCAGCGCGGCAACGCGGTCGTCGGGCTCTGCGTCAGGCTTCATGCCCCGGCTCCTTTCCCGAACGGTCCCCGCGTTCCCGCTCACCTCTGTCCAGCAACGAGCGCAGCTTCTCAAGTGCACGCGTGCGATGCCGGGCGGCCGTTCCGCGGTGCACCCCTATGATCCGGGCGGCCTGATCGATGGTGTAACCGTCCAGATCGACGAGTATCACCACGCCCGCCTGCTTGGAAGACAGCCTCCCCAGCAGCCGTACCGCCTCCATCTCGGCGTCACGCCGCTCCACTCCGCCGTCCCAGCCCGCCGCGACCACCGGCCCGATCGAGCCGAGCCGGCCCGCCTGCGCGGCGGCATCGGCGGCACCCGACACCTCCACATCATCCACCAGGACCTGACGGCGCTCACGGCGGTGGGTGTCGCGTACGACGCTGAGCAGGGCGGTGAAGGCATAGGCGTACGGCTCCGGATGGTCGAGGAATCGCTGCGGCCGTGCCGCCAGCTTCAGATAGGCCTCGTGCACCGCGTCCTCGGCCCAGGATCTCGTCCCGGCCAGCATGACGGCTCTGCGGTAGAGCCGGGGCAGGAGTTCGCAGAAGGTCTCGTCGAAGCGGGTCGGTGGCGGTGACGGCGAGGATGAGGGACCGGTCGGCGGGTGGCCCATGGGCTCGGATGTCTCCCCGTTGTGAAGTCGGGCGGGCCGTCGCCTGCCCGCCGTGTTGTGCACCGAGTGATCAATTACCCGAGGACGGCCCGGTCACGCAGGTCCTTTTCCGGCTCGGCGCCCAACCCTCACCTCAACTCCCATCCCGGGACGCCGACCGCCCCTCTCCGGGGCCCGCGTCCCTGTCAGCGCGGTCGGGCGCAACTGTCCGGAAACCGGTGTTCATCCGTACCGAAGGCGGGTTAGCGTGCCATTTCGGCCCATGAACTGGGGGAGTTGAATGGTGGCCCGATCCAACGTCGATCTGAAGCAGCTCGGTCCGGACTTTCTGCGTGATCCGTATCCCGTCTACGCCCGGCTCCGTTCTCAAGGGCCCGTCCACCGTGTGTACGACCCCGACGGCGAGGAGGTGTGGCTCGTCGTCGGCCACGAGGCCTGCCGAACGGCCTTCACCGATCCACGGCTCAGCCGGAACTGGTTGAGGTCCGGGAACATCAAACAGATCGTCAACACCGAGCAGAGCCAGCCGGCCCTCATGCACATGCTGATGTCGGACCCGCCGGACCACACCCGGCTGCGGCGACTGGTGGCCCGGGAATTCACCCCGCGACGTATCGAGTCACTGGCTCCTCGCATCCAGCAGGTCACCGATGAGCTGCTGGACAGGATGCTGGCAGTGGAGGAGCGGCGGGCCGATCTGATCGCGTCCTTCGCCTTCCCGCTGCCCATGACCGTCATCTGCGAACTGCTCGGCGTCCCCGAGCTGGACCGGGACGCCTTTCGCCGCTGGTCCAACGAGATGGTCGCGCGCACCAGCCCGGAGGCGGAGGCGCTCGCCTACCAGGAGGAGTCGGCGTATCTTGCCGAGTTGATCGCGGCCAAGCGGGCGAAGCCCGGTGAGGATCTGCTCAGCGGGCTGATCCACACCGCGGACGAGGACGGTGACCGGCTCTCACCGGACGAGCTCATCGGCATGTCCAATCTGCTGCTCATCGCCGGTCACGAGACCACGGTCAATCTGATCGGCAACGGCTTGCGGGCACTGTTCGCACATCCCGGCCAACTCGCCGATCTGCGCGCCGACTTCGGCCTGCTCGACGGTGCGATCGAGGAGATGCTCCGCTACGACGGCCCGGTGGAGACCAGCACGGACCGCCTGGCCCTGGAGGATGTGGAGTTGGGCGGGGTGACCATCCCCGCGGGTTCCACCGTCCTGATCACCATGGCGGACGCCGACCGCGATCCAGAGCGTTTCAAGGATCCCGACCGGTTCGACATCCGCCGGGACTCGCGCGGTCACATCGCCTTCGGTCACGGCCTGCACTACTGCCTGGGCGCGCCGTTGGCACGGCTGGAAGGCCGGATCGCCTTCCGCACCCTGCTGGAACGCTTCCCGGACCTGGCGCCGGACGCGGACGAGTCCGAACTGCCCTGGACGCCGGGGTTGTTGATCCGGGGCGTACGGAAGCTGCCTGTGCGCTGGTGACGGAGCACACCGGGGCGCGCCCCTGTGTACTGTCGGCAGTCCCGCCGATCACCTGGTGTCGGCGGGCTTCGCAGGACAACGCAGGAGGGACACCCGTATGACCCGCCCGATCACCGTGGGAGTGGACGGATCACCCGAGAGTCTGGCCGCCGTGGCCTGGGCCGGCCGGGAGGCCGCCCGCCGGGAGCTGCCGCTGCGTCTGGTGCTGTCCTGGGAGAGCGACGACGCGGGGGAGCACGACGCGAAGGCGCGGGACGCACTGCGGGAGGCCGCGAGCGGCCTCGCCGAGCGGCACCCCCAACTCCCGGTGTCCAGCGATCTCCTGGACGCGGCCCCGGTCCCCTCCCTGGTGGCCGAGGCCGCGGACGCCGAGATGCTGGTGCTCGGTTCGCGCGGGCACGGAGCGATCGTCGGCTTCCTGCTCGGCTCCGTCGGCCAGCAGGTGACCGCGGAATCCGGGCGCCCCGTCGTCCTCGTACGCGCCGACGACCGTGCCGAACACGAGGCGGCGGGCCGCGAGATCGTCGTGGGGCAGCAGGGGGGCCCGGACGGCAGCGCCGCGGCCCTCGGGTTCGCCTTCGAGACCGCAGCGGCACGCGGCGCAGGCGTACGGGTCGTACGAGCCTGGAGCCTGCCGGCGTTCTACGAGTTCAACCCCAGCTTGATGAAAACCCTCGACGAGGCCGGCGGCCTGGAACCGTACGAGAAGCAGGCCCTCAACGAGGCGCTGAAGCCTTGGCGGGAGCGGTTCCCCGACGTGCCCGTGACCGAGCACGTCGAGATCGGCAGTGCGGGCGAGGTGCTGCTGTCGGTGGCGTCCCCGGCCCAGCTGATGGTGGTGGGGCGGCGCGCCCAGCGCTCCGCCGTGGGGTCACGGATCGGTTCGGTGGCGCACTCCGTCCTGCATCACGCACCCTGCCCGGTGGCGGTGGTCCCGCCGTCCTGAGCGCCCGGCTCAAGCTGACGGTGTCTGCGCCGCTGAGGCGTTGGGCGCCGGCAGCTTCTCCCGGATCTTCGGCAGGATGTTCTTGACGTAGTCCTCGACGGCCGTGTCCAGGCCGATGTCGTGCTGCGCCCGTTCGGACAGATACCAGCGGTGTTCGAGCAGCCCGTGGTACAGCTCCGCCGCGTCCATTGAGCCACGCAGCTCCCGCGGTACGGCCCGCACGGTGGGCCGGAACACCTCGCGCACCCAGCGGTGCGCCAGCACCTCCGGGCGGGCGGCGAGGGGGTCGCCGGGTGCGTAGTCCTCCTGGGTGGCCATCCAGGTCTCGAGGTCGTTGAGGAGCCGGCGCGCCTGGTTCTCCTCGGCGTCGAGCCCGGTCAGCCGCAGGAGTTGGCGCTGGTGATGGCCGGCGTCGACGACCTTGGGCACGAAGGTCACGGTGTCACCGTTCGAGGAGTGCGCGATCTGCATCTCGGCGACGTCGAAGCCGAGATCGTTGAGTCGGCGGACCCGGCGGTCGATGTAGTGGTGCTTGCCCGCCGGATACACGGACGTACGGGTCAGCTCCTGCCAGAGGCTCTCGTAGCGGCCGCATATCTCCGTACCGAAGTCGATCGGGTCGACGGACGGGTGCAGCGCGCCCGACGCCTCCAGGTCGAGCAGTTCGCCGCTGATGTTCACGCGTGCGAGATCGAGATCGTAACTGCGCTGCCCGTCGCTGAGCTTCTGGTGCAGCTCGCCGGTCTCCGCGTCGACGAGATACGCGGCGAACGCCCCGGCGTCGCGCCGGAACAGCGTGTTGGACAGCGAGCAGTCGCCCCAGGCGAACCCGGCCAGGTGGAGCCGGACCAGCAGTACGGCGAGCGCGTCCATGAGCCGGTGCATGGTGGCGGGCCGCATCGTCGTCTCGAACATCGACCGGTAGGGCATCGAGCCGTTCAGGTGCCGGGTGATCAGCACCGGCTCCAGGAAGGAGCTGTCGTCCCGGGTGCGGCCGGTGACCACGGCGAGCGGGTCAACCGCGGGGATGTTGAGCCGGTGCAGAGAGCGCAGCAGCTCGTACTCCCGCACGGCGGGCCGCTCGGCCAGCTCCTTGACGGCCACCACCTCGTCGCCGGCGCGCGCGTACCGCACCACATGCCGTGAGATACCGCGCGGCAGCGGCACCAGATGGCGCTCCGGCCACTCCTCCAGGGGCAGATCCCAGGGCAGCTCGAGCAGCAGCGCGGGATGCTCCGGGTTGGTGGCGCTGATGTGCAATGCCATCGCTCTGTTGCCCTCGCCTCGCGGTCGTCCGTCACGTAGCAAGAGCATCTCCGCACTTGGACGCCCGGTTCGTCAACTGCCACGAGGTGTACCGCACGCGACGAGTGGGGCCGGTGCCACGCGGCACCGGCCCCACTCGTCAGGGCGGAGGGCTCAGCTGGGGCCCGGCCGGCGTCACTGTCGTGCGCCCACCGGCTCCTGCTGCTCCTCCTCCTGCGGTTCGGTGCCGAGCATCGAGCGGACCTCGAACTTCTCGTATACGTCCGGGCTTTCTTCGTTCCCGCCCATCACGGTGCCGAGCCAGCCCAGCAGGAAGCCGGCCGGTACGGAGACGATGCCGGGGTTCTGGAGGGGGAAGAAGGCGAAGTCCATGTCGGGGTAGAAGGAGGCGGGCGCTGAGGACACGACGGGGGAGCAGACCATCAGCAGCACAGAGGTCCCGAGACCTCCGTACAGGCTCAGCAGGGCGCCGCGTGCGTTGAAGCGACGCCAGAACAGGCTGTAGATCATGGTCGGCAGGATCGCGGACGCGGCGATGGCGAAGGCCAGGAACCCCAGGTTGGCGGTGTTCGTGCCATAGGCGAGCAGCGCGAGGAGCATGCCGAGGACCCCGATGACGACGGCGGACAGCCGGGCCGCTGTGAGCTCCTCGGTCTGGCTCGCCTTGCCCTTGCGGATCACCTCTCCGTACAGGTCGTGGGCGAGCGAGGAGGCCGCGGCGAGCATGAGCCCGGCTGCGACGGCCATCAGCGTGATGAACGCCAGACAGGAGATGAGTGCGGTGAGTACGGCCCCGCCGATGGAGTTGGCGAGCAGCAGCACGGCCGCGTCGCCCTTGGCGTCGACCTCCGCGATGGAGTCGCGGCCGACGATCGCCGTCGCACCCAGGCCGAGCACGCCCGCCGCGAAGCACACGAAGGCGACCAGGCCCGTGGCCCACAGCACCGATCGCCGCAGCACGCGGGTGGCGCGGGGAGCGAGCAGACGCATCGTCATGTGGGGGAGCGCCGCCAGGCCCAGCGCGATGGCGATCTGCAGGCTGAAGAAGTCGAGCTTGCTGGTCGTACTGCCTCCGTAGCGCAGCCCCGGCTCCAGGAATCGCTGCCCCATGCCGCTGCCCTCGGCTGCGGCGCCGAGGAGGCCGTTGAGGTTCCAGCTGTAGCGGTGCAACACGATGATGGCGGTCACCGCGACGCCCACGACCAGCATGACGGCCTTGACGATCTGGAGGAAGGTCGCGCCGGGCATCCCGCCGAGCGCCACGTACAGCACGAGCAGGGTGCCGATGAGTACGACGCACATGGTGCGGGTGGCGGCGCTCGGCTCGCCGATGAACTGGGTCAACAGGGCGATGCTGCCGACGAGTTGGGCAACGATGTAGAGGACGCAGATGGCCAGCGTGCAGGCGGCCAGGGCGATGCGTACCGACCGCTGGCTCCGGGGCAGCCGCAGGGCCAGGGTGTCGCCGAGGGTGAACTTGCCCGAGTTGCGCAGGGGTTCGGCGATCAGCAGCAGCACCATCATCCAGGCGACGACCGTGCCGAGGAGGTAGAGCAGACCGTCGAATCCGGTCAGTGCGACCAGTCCGGTGCTGCCCAGCAGGGTGACGGCGGACAGGTAGTCGCCGCACATCGCCAGCCCGTTGCGCAGCGGCGACATGGTCCGGTTGCCCAGGTAGAAATCGCTGATCTCGTCGCCCTGCGGAGCGGTGATGAGGGCCGAGAACATGCTGACGACCACGACCGACACGAACAGGACGAAGGTCAGCTTCAGACTGGTGCCGCCGATGACGCCCTCGGCGGCAGTCATCATGTGGCCTTCGGAGTAAGTCACCACGAACCGAACCGCCTCTGCTGGGGGGCACTGGGCTGCTGGACACGAGCCTGCTCGGCCTCGTCACGGGCGATCTCCGCCCGCAGCCGGTCGACGGCCGGGTCGATCCGCCGCTCCATGTGCACCGTGTACCGCCACGCGGTCAGGGCCATCAGGCCGAACATGCCGACGCTGCCCACCAGACCCACCGTCATATGGCCGAACAGCTCCTGGTTCAGCACACCGGGCGCGAAGTTCGACATCAGCACGAGCAGCAGGAAGCCGCCGACCGAGATGAGTATCGCCACGATCCCGAACGAGCGGTGGGCTCCGCGTATGGAGCGGAAGTCGGGATGTGAGGCGACTCGGTTCTCCGCCGCGGGGGCGGGCGGCATCTGTCCTGGTTGGGGGCTGAAGGGCGAGCTGGAGTGTCTTGGCATACCGTGCCTTGTCTGATGCCTTGTGTTCGCGGTCCGCACGTGGAAATTGCTCACTGATTATGCAGGGGGACGACTGTTGAACGGGCTTCACGTTTTCGCGGCAGGTCGGGAATTCGCCCGAAATGCCACTGAAATCGTGTTCCGGCCGTGCCGGAGTGGCCTCGCTGGTGGGGTGGTCAGCGCGGCGTCTCGGATTGTGGCATTCCATCGTTTCAACTATCAACCGGGTCATGGCTATTGGCCGTCGGTGACTCAAATTCAACGCGCGTCACTTTCCTCGCCCCGGCCGCTTCGCCGAACGTCGTGCACCAGCCCCTCCGCAGCGGGACTGAGACGCCTGTGGGACGTGATGTGCAGCACGCGCGTAGAGCTGCCGTCGGAGCCGGTGGCACGGATCGTCCCTCGCCACGGCTTGATCGCTGATCAAGAGGGGCAAAATCCCTGGCCACAGCCTATTCCGTGCATTTGACACGTCATCGCACGCACAGATAGGAAGCAGCTCTCTGAAGTCGGAGAGGTGGACTGTGTACGAGCCGAACGTGGTGGGCGACTGGCAGGAGTATGACGAGGAGCATGCCGGCCTGCGTGTCCGCGTCCACGGCCTGGAGAAGGCGGACCCGCCGCGGGGGCGTGACGACGCGGCCGAGGGCCTGACCTACGTCAGGTTCCGGGTGACCGTCGAGAACCGTGCGACGGCGTACTTCGGCATCCACCTCGAGGACGGCCAGCTCGACATCCGGGTCGGCCCCGACGGCGAGAGCGCCTTCCTCGACTGGCGGAACTCGCAGTTCATCGAGGGCTTCGACGTCTACCCGCTGCGCCGGGTCACGGCCGTCCTGTACGCCGCTGCCGACGAGGCCGGCCTGGGGCAGGTGGACGTCCAGGTGCAGCTGAAGGTCGACGACGAGTGGACCCACCGGTACCTCTGGTCCGGAGGCATCGACCTGCACGGGCCGTCCGCGGGTATCGGCGCCCGCCCCGACAGCGTGGGCGAGGGCCTCGCCGCCCAGGTGGCGAGCTTTCTCAGGGAAGAAACGGAAACGGGGCCGGGGTCGACCGGCTGATGCCCGCCCGACCAGTCACCGCGGATTTGCGGCTTGGCGGACTTGGTGCACTTGGTGGACTCGCGCGTGTGGATCATCCTTCACTTGTGAGGATCTGGAAAAGAGAATTTTCTCTGCCTTGACAATTCAGGCACGCCTTCAGTAAGCGCTGTCTAATTTTCGTGAATTCCTGGCAGATTCGTCTTGAGCGGCGATTTGTCCAGACAGTTGCGTCATGCCGTATCCAGGACTTCGGCGGCCGCCGCCGCGACGATCTCCGCGACGGTCGCGAGCGCCGGAAAATCGAGTTTCCACTGCTGCCAGAACAAGGGAATGTCGATCTTCCGGTCGGGCGCGAGCTTGACGAGTCGACGCGCGTCCAGCAGGGGTGCGGCCTGAACCACGGGCACCATGCCCCAGCCCATCCCGGCGGCGACGGCATCGACGAAACCTTCCGAGGTCGGCACGAAGTGACGCATGGAGCTCGCGCCGCCCCGGCCGCGCCGGAGTCTTCGTACGAACCCGTCCTGGATGTCGTCGCGCCGGTCGAAGCACACCACGGGCGCGTCGGCGAGGGCGTCTCGCAACGGCACGTCCGGCGGTTCGCCGAGCCAGCGCGCCGCGAAGCCGGGGCTGGCCGCCGGGACATAGCTCATACGGCCCAGGCTGCGGACGCTGCACCCGGCCACCGGGTCCGGTGACGAGGTGACCGCCGCCATCACCAGCCCTTCGCGCAGCAGCGCGGCCGTGTGATCCTGGTCCTCGCGGCGCAACTCGTAGCAGAGCCGCAGCTCCTCAGGCACGCGGGTGAGCGCGGGCAGGAACCAGGTCGCCAGCGAGTCGGAGTTCACGGCGATCGACAGACGCGTCGGTTCCTCGGAGCCGGTCATGCCGAGTTCGGTATGGGCGTCGCGTTCCAGCCGGGCCAGCTGGCGTGCGAAGCGGACGACGACCTCGCCGGACTCGGTGGGTCGCACCGGCTTCGTACGGATCAACAGGACGCGTCCCGTGCGCTGTTCGAGCGCCTTGACGCGCTGGCTGACCGCCGACGGGGTCACATGAAGAGCGGCGGCCGCGGCGTCGAACGTGCCCTCGTCCACCACGGCGAGCAGGGTGCGGACCTGGTCCAGGGGAAGCTCCGTCATCACGAACACTAATGATACGTAAGAATCTTTAGCTGTACTCCTGTCGCCCGGCTTCGTAGCGTCGACGCCATGCCTCACGCCCTGACCGCCGCGGCCGCCGGATTCGGCACCGGCCTCTCGCTCATCGTCGCCATCGGCGCGCAGAACGCCTTCGTGCTGCGCCAAGGCATTCGCCGAGAGGCCTTGCTCCCGGTGGTGGCCATCTGTGCGCTGTCCGACGCGACCCTCATCACGCTGGGTGTCGCCGGGGTCGGCGCCGTGGTGGTGGCCTGGCCGTCGGCGCTCACCGCGATCGCACTGACCGGCGGCGTCTTCCTGCTCGGCTACGGCGGCCTCGCCGCCCGGCGGGTCTTCCGCCCCTCAGTGTCGGCCCTGCGGGTGGAAGCCGGTTCGGCCGGCTCGCGGCGGCGGGCCGTACTCACCTGTCTGGCGATGACGTGGCTCAACCCGCACGTCTACCTCGACACCGTGTTCCTCCTCGGCTCCGTCGCGGCCGACCGCGGCCCGCTCCGCTGGACCTTCGGCCTTGGTGCCGCCCTCGCCAGCCTGTGCTGGTTCGTCGCGCTGGGCTTCGGTGCCCGGCTGCTCAGCGGCTTCCTGGCCCGGCCGTCGGCATGGCGGGTACTGGACGGTCTGATCGCGGCGACGATGATCGCCCTCGGCGCCACGCTGGTCGCCGGAGCGTGAACGCGCGCGTACCCGGGGCCTTTCCCGGTCCTTGCTGGTCGCCGCGATGCACGACGGCCACCGCCAGCAGACCGAGCGCCAGCCCCACCGCCGTCGGCACCCCGAACGGCTCCCCGAACATCAGCGCACCCCACACGGCCGTCACCGGCGCCATCAGGAACATCAGGGTGTTCATCTTGGTCACCCCGGACCGCCGCAGGATCAGCCAGTACAGCCCGTACCCGCCGAAGGTGGAAAGGACCACGAGCCAGACCACGGCGCTCCAGAAGGAGGCGCTCTCGGGCGGCACGACCCCTCCTGTTCCCGCGGCAAGTGCCGTGAAGACAACGGCACTTGTGACGGCGTGGACCGTCATCGCCGCCACTGGGGGGACCTCCGTGCACGAACGACGGTCCAGAAACGTCGCCACCACCAGGCAGAGCATGCCGGCGAACGGCACCAGATAGGCCCACCAGGCGGCACCGGTCCCGGCCCCGGCGTCGGCAGTCGTGACGATGACGACTCCGGTCACACCGAGGCCCAGCCCGAGCCACTGCGTACGGGACACCGGCAGCCCCAGCAGGGGCCCGGCCAGCGCTCCGGCCGCCAGCGGCTGCGTGCCGTCGATCAAGGCCGTCGTACCGCTGGAGACGCCCAGATCGATCGCGTAGTAGACGGTGAGGAGGTAGCCGCTCTGCGACAGCGCGCCGACGGCGACCTGTCGCCCGAGGTCGCGTGGCGTCAGCCCTCGCCAGGACGCCCGCGCCACCGTCAGGGCCACGACGCCCAGGACGAGAGCCAGCGGAAGGAAGCGCCACATCAGCAGCGTGACTGCCGACGCGCTCCCCGCCCCGAGCTTGGCCCCGATGAAACCGGAACTCCAGGCGACGACGAACCCGATCGAGAGCATGACGTTCACGGCACGAACACCTCCAGGGGGGTGGGCCGGAACCGGCGGCGCGGCTATGCCGATCCGGCCGTACGGAAGTAGACCGATCTGTATATCTCTCACTGAGTATACAGACCGGTCTACTCTGGAGGAATGTCGACCGAGAACACCCCACGACGCGTAACCCTGACCCCCGGCGCCCGCCGCGCCCTGGCGGCGGCTGGGCGACTGTTCTACGAGCACGGCATCCATGCCGTGGGCGTCGACCTCATCGCAGCCGAGGCCGGCGTCACGAAGAAGACGCTGTACGACCGTTTCGGCTCCAAGGAGCAGATCGTCGTCGAATACCTGGCGGACCGCGACGAGCGCTGGCGAGCCTTCCTCGCCCCGCGTCTGGACTCGGCGTCCACGGCCGAGGGCAGAGTCCTGGCCGTCTTCGACGCCTCACGCGACTGGATGGAGGCGCATGGTTCCCGGGGCTGCAGCATGGTCAACGCGCATGCGGAGATCGACGACCCGGCGCATCCCGCATACGCGGTGATCACCGGCCAGAAGGCGTGGATGCTGTCGCTGTTCACCGACCTAGTACGCGCCCTCGAGCCGGCCGCACCCGGCTCTCTGGCCCGCACCCTGATGCTGCTCCACGAGGGCGCCCTTGTGGCGCACGGTCTGCGCATCTTTCCCGGGGCGCTGGATCACGCCCGCGAGGAGGCGCGAGCGCTGCTGTCCGCCGACACGGCGGGGCGACGCTGAACCCGCGGCGCGGGCTGTGCTGGGGGTTTCCTCGCCCCGCCTACGCCGGCCGCAGCCACACCGTTGCCAGTGGCGGCAACGTCAAGTGGATGGCCCCCGCGCCGCCGTCGCCGTCGGACTCCGTCTTGACGGGATCGGCATTCGTGACGTCGCTGCCGCCGTAGCGGGCGGAGTCCGTGTTCAGGATCTCGACCCAGGCGGGGACGTCGTCGGGGACAAAGAGCCGGTACTCGTGCCGAACCACCGGCGAGAAGTTGGACACCGCCAGCAACGGAGAGCCCGCCGCGTCGAAGCGCAGGAACGCGAACACGTTGTCGTCCGCCGCGTCCCCCACGACCCAGGAGAACCCCGCCGGGACGGTGTCCCGCTCCCAGAGCGCGGGAGTCGCCCCGTACAGGCGATTGAGATCGCCGACGAGGTCGCGTACGCCACGATGGTCCGGCTCCGCGTCGTACGCCGGATCCAGCAGCCACCAGTCCGGCCCATGACCCTCCGACCATTCACCACCCTGCGCGAACTCCTGCCCCATGAAGAGGAGTTGCTTACCGGGATGCGCCCACATGTAGCCCAGATACGCCCGGTGGTTCGCCCGTTGCTGCCACCAGTCGCCCGGCATCTTCGACACCAACGACCGCTTGCCGTGCACGACCTCGTCGTGCGAGATGGGCAGCACGTAGTTCTCGCTGTAGGCGTACACCATCGAGAACGTCA
>NZ_JAAKZX010000193.1 GCF_011045025.1 Streptomyces ureilyticus | reverse complement strand
CCTCCCCCAGGAAGCCCTCCACCGTCTCCACCGCGCCGCCCACCAGATCGACACCGCGACCCCACCCCACCGCGACCGTTCCCTCGACGCCCTGCGCGCCTTCGCGATACTCGGCATAGTGCTCGGCCACTGGCTGGTCACGGCACTGGTCGCGGACGGCGGCGCGCTGCGTACGTCGAGCCCGCTGGCGTACATGCCATGGCTGGCCCCGGTGTCCTGGGTCTTCCAGACGCTCGCGGTGTTCTTCCTGGTGGGCGGGCATGTGGCGACCAGGAGTTACGAGTCGGCGCGGGCCCGTGGCATCACGTACGGGAAGTGGCTGCGTACGCGGCTGTCGCGCCTCTTCGGGCCGGTGGCCGCCGTGCTGGGCTTGTGGACGGTGGCCGCGGTCTGCCTGCTGGTGACAGGGACGGGCGTGCCGACGGTGCATGCGTTGCTGAAACTAGTCCTGTCACCCTTGTGGTTCCTGCTGGTCTTCGCGGGGCTGACGGCGCTGACCCCACTCGTTGCCCGGATCAACCCGCTATGGCCGCTGGCCGTCGTTCTCCATGTGGACCTCATACGCTTCGGGTTCGGCGGTCCGGCCTGGCTGGGCTGGATCAATGTGATGGCGGGCTGGCTGGTCCCGTACACGCTGGGGGCGGCCTGGATGCGCGGTGAGCTGACCCGGCGTTCCGGGTGGGTGCTGCTGATCGGCGGTACGGCGACAACCGCGCCGCTCATAGCGTGGGCCGGTTACCCGGCGTCGATGGTCGGCGTCCCCGGCTCCGCGGTCTCCAACCTCAACCCGCCGACCCTGGCCGCCGTTACCTTCGGTCTGGCCCAGTGCGGTGTGGCGTTGCTGCTCCGGGAGCCGTTGCGCCGGGCGATGCGGCGACCCGTGGCGTGGGCGGCGGTGGCGTTCGTCAACCTCTCCGCGATGACGATATTTCTCTGGCACCAGACGGCGCTGATGTCGGTCACGGCGACAGGCCTGTTCGCGGGCCGCCTCCCGGGACTGCACACCACCCCCGACAACCTGGCCTGGGTACTGGCCCGCGTCGCCTGGCTCCCGGTCTTCGCCCTCGCCCTCATGGTGTGCTGGGCCGCCTTTCGCTCCTACGAGCAGGGGCGCCGCCGTCGCGGTGGGCGCCTGTCGCGTGTGGTCCACGTACACCGTGGCAGGACCGGGTCGAAGGGGGCGCGCCGTGCGTAGGGTGGTGCGGATGAGCGCGGTGGAGAAGCGCCTGGCGCGGGGGCTGCGGGTGCTGCGCGAGGACCTGTGGACCGGGAAGGCGGACCCGTTGCCGCCCTCGGTGTGGTTGCGCTGGCTGCCGCACGGGCTGGTGATCCTGGTCGCGATCGGCAGCACCATTGCCAACGCGGACCAGTTCGGCGACGGCTACAACCTGGGGACGGAGTACGCCCTGGTGTGCGCGCTGGCTCAGGGTGCCGCCGTGGGGTTGGCTCTGCGGTGGCCTGTCCCGGCGTGGCAGCTGTCGATGGTGGTCACGGTCGTGGTGGCCATGGGTGCCCGCACCCAACTGATCGCTGATCATGCCGCGTTCAACAGTCCCTGGCCGTGGGGCCCGCCCGGTCTGGTCGCGCACGCAGTGGTGCTGTTCCTGCTGGCGCTGCGGGTACCCACCCGCGTGGCCGCCGAGGTGTTCGCCCTGACCGCGCTGGTCACGTGGGTGGTGCAGGGCATCATCGGTGCCGCGAACTACTCGTCTACGGGCATGCTGGCCGTGGCCTTGTTCGCCGGCGTCATCCTCCTCGGCAGCGCCCAGCGCGGTCGCCGAGAGGCCCGTACGCAGCTCGTCGAGCAGGCCGGAATCACCGCCGAAGAGCGCGCCCGCCGTACCGTCCTGGAGGAGCGCAACCGCATAGCCCGCGAGCTGCACGACGTGGTCGCCCACCACATGTCGGTCATCTCCATCCAGGCCCAGGTCGCCCCCCACCTGGTCGAGAACCCTTCCGACGAGCTCAGGGAGAACCTCGACGGCATCCGGCAGAACGCTCTGGAGGCGCTCACCGAACTGCGCCACGTCCTGGGCGTACTGCGCTCGGAGAACCCCGAGGACCCGTACGGGATCGGCGCTCCCGGTACCGGAGCCGCCCCCGACGCGCCACAACCCACCCTCGACCGCCTCGACGTGCTCGTCGACAACACCCGTGCCGCCGGTATGAAGGTGAACACCGAGATCAGCGGTGAGGTGCTTCCGTTGCCGCCGGGTGTGGAGCTGTCCGCGTACAGGATCATCCAGGAGGCGCTGAGCAACGCGTTGCGGCATGCGCCCGGTTCGGAGGTGCGTGTGGAGCTCACGCACTTCCCGCGCGGCCTGCAGATCCGGGTCATCAACTCCGCGCCCCGACGCCCCGCCCCGCCGTCCCCGGGGGCGGGACATGGTCTGCTTGGTATGCGGGAGCGCGCGGCGATGCTCGGTGGCACCCTCATGGCGACGGAGACGTCCGGCGGCGGCTTCACGGTGGCGGCCTTCCTGCCCCGCGCCGGAACCGCCACCCTCGACGCCTCCGCTCACGACGACTCCACGCCCGACCAACTGACGCCCGACCACCTCACCTCCGACCACCTCACCTCCGACAACTCCACAGACTCCCCAGGAGAACGATCATGAAGAGCGGCAGCATCCGCGTACTCATCGCCGACGACCAGCAGATGGTCCGGCAGGGCTTCTCGGTGCTGCTCAACACCCAGCCCGACATCGATGTGATCGGCCAGGCGGTCGACGGCCTGGACGCGGTCGCCCAGGTCGCCGAACTCGCCCCGGACGTCGTCCTGATGGACATCCGCATGCCCGAACTCGGCGGCATCGAGGCCACCCGCCGCATCGTCGACAAAACTCCGCAGATCAAGGTGCTGGTGCTGACCACGTTCGATCTCGACGAGTACGTGTATGACGCGCTGCGCGCGGGCGCCTCGGGGTTTCTGCTGAAGGACGCGTCCGCCGACAAGCTGGCGGAGGCGGTCAGGGTGGTCGCCGCGGGGGACGCACTGCTCGCGCCGGGGATCACGAGACGCCTGATCGCCCGGTTCTCCCAGCTCGACGGGGCTCCCCGCGCCCCGCTCAAGGAACGCGTCGGTGAGCTGACCGAGCGCGAGACGGAGGTCCTCGCCCTGATCGCGCAGGGTCTGTCGAATGCCGAGATCGCCGAGCGGCTGGTGGTCGCCGAGCAGACGGTGAAGACCCATGTGGGCCGGATCCTGGTGAAGTTGGGGCTGCGGGACCGGACGCAGGCGGCGGTGTTCGCGTACGAGTCGGGTCTGGTACGGCCCGCCGGGTACTGAACCGCCGATTCCGCCGATCCCCTGGGCTACCCGTAGTACCTGAGAGGGATCCCGGAGGACCATTCTCACTGGTGACGACCGCGAGCCGCCCGCCGCTTACTGTTTTCAACGTGACCGAGACGACCCAGACGCAGACGACACCCCCGCGGGGCGGAGCCAAGTCGCGCACTCCTGAGTACCGGCTTGCCGTGGAGGCCCTGCGCGGGCTGCGGCAGGAGCTGTTCCACGACGCGTTCGCCTACCGCCCGCTGCCGCGCATGGGCGTGGACGGCCCGATCACCCGTCGGCTGCCCGGGCGCCTGCGGGTGTACGCGGGGTGGACCCCGCACGCTGTGGTGCTGGCGGGCGGCTTGCTGGCGATGGCCATAGCCGGGACCGCGAGCGACGGCGACGAGGCCACCGCAATGATCGCGGCCCTCTTCGCCCTGATCCCGGTCCTGCTGACGCTGGTCCGGCCCATCGCCGCCTTCTGGGCGTCGATCGCGGCCACTCCGTTCGCCGCGGTGCTCAGCGGCGGCGGTTCTGCGGGCTGGCCGTGGCCGCCCGGTGCTTTTGCCGCGCACCTGGTGGTGCTCACGGTCGTGGCGCTCCGGACGCGTCCCCGCACGGCCGCGTGGATGTGGGCCCTGACGGCTTGCTACGGAATCCTCGCGGAGCTCGTCGCCGGCTCGGACTACTACTCCTCCACCACCGGCCCGATGCTGTTCGTCTCCGCACTGGCCCTCCTGGCCGTCTCCGTCGTCCACATACGCCGTACGGCAGAGCGGCAGGTGATCGCCCAGCAGACGGTGACCGAGCACGAGCGCTCCAAACGGACCCTGCTCGAGGAGCGCACGACCATCGCCCGCGAGCTGCACGATGTGGTCGCCCACCACATGTCGGTGGTCGCCATCCAGGCGGAGGCCGCGCCCTACCGGGTGGAGAACCCGCCGCCGGAGCTGGAGCACGCGTTCGCGGTCATACGGGAGAACGCGGTGATCGCACTCTCCGAACTGCGCCGAGTCCTCGGCGTGGTCCGCGCGGAGGACTACGAGGCCCCCGACGCCCCGCAGCCGACTCTCGCCGACCTGGAAGGGCTGCTGACCAATGTGCGCAACGCCGGCCTGACCGTCGAGAAGGTGATCACCGGAGCCGTCCGTGAACTCCCGCAGGGCATAGAGCTGTCCGCGTACCGAATAGTCCAGGAGGCGCTGAGCAACGCGCTGCGGCACGCGCCTGGTGCCTCGGCCCGCGTGGAGATCGGCTACGTGCTGGGCGGCCTCGGTGTGCGGATCGTCAACGGTCCGGCGACCGAGCTGGTGAAACCCTCACCGGGGGCCGGGCACGGGATCACGGGGATGCGGGAGCGGGTGACGATGCTGAACGGAGAGATGACGGCGGCCGAGACGGACGACGGGGGGTACGAGGTGACGGTATTCCTGCCGGTACCCGTGTCAGACGCGGAGACCTCGGGCAGCTCAGGGGATTCCATATGACCATCCGGGTGCTGATCGCCGATGACCAGATGATGGTCCGCGAAGGGTTCTCCGTACTGCTCGGCGCGATGCCGGACATCGAGGTCGTCGGCGAGGCGGTCAACGGACGGGACGCGGTGGACCGTGTGCGGGAGCTCGCTCCGGACGTGGTCCTGATGGACATCCGTATGCCCGAGCTCAACGGTATCGAGGCGACCCGGGAGATAGTCGCCGCGGACGGCGGGGCCAAGGTGCTGGTGCTGACCACGTTCGATCTCGACGAGTACGTGTACCAGGCGCTGCGCGCCGGGGCCTCGGGCTTCCTCCTGAAGGATGCCTCGGCCCGCCAACTCGCGGACGGGGTAAGGGTGGTGGCGGCAGGCGAGGCCCTGCTCGCGCCCTCCGTCACCAGACGGTTGATCACGGAGTTCTCGAAGCTGTCCGAGGCCCCACGGTTGTCGGCCACGGCGCAGGCGTCATACGGCGACCTCACCGAGCGGGAGACGGAGGTGCTGGTGCTCATCGCGCAGGGCCTGTCCAACGGTGAGATAGCCCAGCGTCTCGTGGTCGCCGAGTCGACGATCAAGACCCATGTGAGCCGGATCCTGGTCAAGCTGGGCCTGCGGGACCGGACCCAGGCGGCGGTGTTCGCGTACGAGGCGAGGCTGGTCACGCCGGGGTGAGGGGCGACCGACCCGTTCACTCTTGAGTGGCTCTGGCTTGAGTGGCTCTGGCCCCCGTCTCGGCGCCGTCGCTCGCGGCCCGCGCCTCGACGTCGTCGATGTGTGCCGTCAGCGCCTGGTAGTGCTCCACCTTCGCGTCCAGAGCGCGCAGGCATTCGGTGAGTTCGGCGATCCGGTCCCGTACGGTCTCCCGGTGCTGGAGCAGCAGGTCCAGGCGGGCCGGCACGCTTGCGTCGCCCTGCCTGCGAAACTGCGCGAATCGCCGCATGTCGCGGATGGGCATTCCGGTGGTGCGCAGACGGGTCAGGAAGGCGAGCCACGCCAGGTCCTCGTCACGGAACCGTCGACGTCCGCCCGGACCCCGGTCCACCCTGTCCAGCAGGCCGATCCGCTCGTAGTAGCGCAGCGTGTGGGCACTCATTCCGGTGAGGTCGGCGGTCTCGGCAATGGTCCGGGTGCCAGTGCCAGTGCCAGTGCCGGTGCCAGATCCGGATACAGATCCGGTGCCTGTTCCCGTGTTGCCCGTGCCTGTTGAAGTCATGTGGCAACGGTAGGAGTCCGGCGGCGCCCGGCGTCAACGGTCAGTGTTCTTCGAAGACTTCCCTGGCCACGGTCACCGCGTTCAGGACCCTCGGGAACCCGGCGTACGGCACGGTGTGGATCAGTGTTTCGATCACTTGGGCGGGGGTCAGGCCGAGGTTCAGCGCCGCGCCGAGGTGCACGCGCAGTTGCGGAGCGGTGTCGCCGAAGGCCGTCAGGGCGCCGACGGTGACCAGTTGCCGTCGCTGGGGGCTGAGCCAGGGCCGGTAGTAGACGTCGCCGAAGGTGAACTCGACGATGTAGCGGCCGAGGTCGGGGGCGATGTCGTTCAGCGACTCGATCACGTCGAGACCGTGCTGCCCGTCGATCTCCACCAGCTTCTCGGCGCCGCGTTCGTATCGGTCGCGCGGGTCCTTCATGACGGGCGGCTCGAACGTGACGCCGCGGTCGGTGAAGACCTCGCGGGCCACGGCGAGGGCGTTCAGCGTCCGGGGGAAGCCCATGAACGGAGCGATCTGGATCAGCGCTTCGATGATCTCGGCGGGGCGCACGCCGACCCGCAGTGCCGCATCGATGTGGAAGTCGAGTTGCGGCGCGGTGTCGCCCTGTGCGGCCAGCGCGCCGATGGTCACGAACTGCCGCTGTTTCGGATCGAGTCCGGGACGGGGGTAGATGTCGCCGAAGGCGAACTCGACGATGTAGCGGGCCAGGTCCGGCGCGATGTCCTGGAGCGACTTGATCGTTTCGGTCGCGCGTTCGCCCGCGATCCTGCGCAGCGCGGCGAACCCTCGGGCGTAGCGGTCGGACTCCGCGGCCGCGGCCGGTGCCGCGGCGAGGAGCGGGGTGCCGGCGGCGCCGAGCCCCAGAAGGGCGCCGCCGGCGAGTGCGGTGCGACGGCTGGTGGCGGACTGCTGGTCTGGTTGCTGCTGCGGATTCGTCATGGGGCGACCGTAGAAATTCGAGCGCGCGCTAAGACAAGGGCTCAGTCAAGAAATGGGCGGATCTGGCGTGCCGCGGCGGCGCAGGTTAGCGTCCCGACATGGCAGACGTTTCCGACTCCGACCGTGCCCTCGATGCGTTCGACCCCTGGGATCCCGGGTTTGTCGACGATCCCTACCCCGCGTATGCCGAACTGCGTGCCCGCGGGCGGTTGCACTACTTCGAGCCCACGAAGCAGTGGCTGGTGCCGCGGCATGCGGATGTGTCGGCGTTGCTGAGGGACCGGCGGCTGGGGCGGACGTATCAGCACCGGTTCACGCACGAGGACTTCGGGCGGACGGCGCCGCCGGCCGAGCATGAGCCGTTTCATGTGCTGAACGACCACGGCATGCTCGACCTGGAGCCGCCGGACCACACGCGGATCCGGCGCCTGGTGTCGAAGGCGTTCACGCCGCGTACGGTCGAAGGGCTGCGCCCGTATGTCCACAGGCTGGCGAACGAGCTGGTCGCGAGCCTCGTGGCCGATGGTGGCGGCGATCTGCTGACGGCGGTCGCCGAGCCGCTGCCGGTCGCCGTGATCGCCGAGATGCTGGGGATCCCGGAGTCCGACCGGGCGCCGCTGCGGCCCTGGTCGGCGGACATCTGCGGGATGTACGAGCTGAATCCGTCGGAGGAGACGGCGGCGAAGGCGGTGCGGGCGTCGGTCGAATTCACCGAGTATCTGCGGGAGTTGATCGCGGTTCGGCGCAAGGAGCCGGGCGACGATCTGATCTCGGGGCTGATCGAGGCGTATGAGGAGGGCGACCGGCTGACCGAGCAGGAGATGATCTCCACGTGCGTTCTGCTGCTCAACGCGGGGCACGAGGCGACGGTGAACGCCACGGTCAACGGCTGGTGGGCGCTGTTCCGCAACCCCGACCAGCTGGCGGCTCTCCGCGCCGACCGCGGACTGTTGTCCACAGCTGTGGAAGAACTGATGCGCTACGACACCCCGCTCCAGCTCTTCGAACGGTGGGTGCTGGACGAGATCGAGATCGACGGCACGGTGATTCCGCGGGGGAGCGAGGTGGCGATGCTCTTCGGCTCCGCCAATCACGACCCGGCGGTGTTCACCCGCCCCGGGGAGCTCGACCTCGCCCGGCAGGAGAACCCGCACATCTCGTTCAGCGCGGGCATCCACTACTGCATCGGCGCACCCCTGGCCCGTATCGAACTGGCCGCGTCCCTGGGCGCGTTGCTCGACCGTGCGCCGACACTCCGGCTGGCCGCCGAGCCGGAGCGCAAGCCGAACTTCGTCATCCGCGGGCTGAAGGAACTACTCGTGGAGCTCTGACTCCGTGGCCGTGGCGGTAGCGGCGGCCGCGGCCCGGCGGCGCCTGCGCACCACACGTATCAGCAGCGCACAGACGAGGGCGGGGAGGGCGGCTCCGGCTGCCACGACGAGCGGCAGCTCGGTGAGCAGCACGCTGTAGTCGGTGCCCTCGCCCTCGAAACCGCCGCCCATGTGCAGCCGCGTACGCTCCGAGGAGGCCCAGACGAGTGCTGCCGCCGACGCCCCGGCCACCGCCAGGACACATCCCCCACAGGACGCCGCGCTTTCCCCTCGCTCCATGCCCTCAAGGGACGCGCCACGCGCACCAGGGAGTTCCCGGCACGCCACGGCGCTGCCGCTACCGGGTCTAAGGCTAATCGCAGTGCACCGGGCTTCAGCCGGTGGTGAAGCGATTCTGAGAAGTGCTCTGACGCGCGCTGTGCGCACGGGTCCGCACTGTTGATCTCAGCTCAGACGGGCCGGTTCTGCTGCTCGATGTACTGCTTCACGACCGACAGTGGAGCCCCGCCGACTGACCCGGCGAAGTAGGAGCCGGACCACAGGCGCTGTGCCCGCCAGTAGTGCCGGACCAGTTCCGGATACTCCTGGCGGAGCCTGCGGGAACTGACGCCCTTGAGGCTGTTGACCAGCTTGGACAGGGCAACCTTCGGCGGGAAGTTCACGAGCAGGTGGACGTGGTTGTTCTCGCCGTTGAACTCGACCGCGCCTGGCCAAGTCCGTGCACGACGCCGGATGGTCCGCGTTCGTGACGATGCTGGAGTACAAGGCCGCGAAGTTCGGCCGCAGCTTCCACCGCATCGGACGGTTCGAGCCGACCTCCCAGGTCTGCTCGCAGTGCGGCGTCAAGGACGGCCCCAAGCCCCTGCATATCCGCGTGTGGGAATGCAGGGCTTGCGGGGCCGTCCTCGACCGGGACATCAACGCGGCGGTCAACGCCGCCAAGGCCGCCGGACTGGCGGTGACAGCCTGTCGAGCGCAAGTAAGACCGGTACTCGTACCGGCCCAGCGCGATGAAGCAGGAACCCACCGAGACGGTCAGCCGACCGTGGTAGGAATCCCCGGGCATTAGCCCGGGGAGCGGAAGTCAATTCGTCTCAAGGTCCCTTCGTCGGAAGCCCTCCAGGCCCAGCCACACCAGGGCCGCCGCGATCAGGGTGAGGAGCACCAGCGGGGTCCAGCTCAGGTCCGCGGCCGGCAACTGTGGAACGTGGCCGAGGGGGGAGAGGTTGTTCATCCAGTCCGGGAACTGCAGGATCTGGCCCAGGTAGCCGACGACGAACGCGTACACCGGAACGATCCAGGCTGCCGCGCTCGCGCGCGGGAACCAGCCGAAGAACACGACCGCGACCCCGACGGTGACCCACAGCGCCGGCGCGTACGCCAGCGCCGCGCCGACCAGCTTCAGGAACAGCCCGCTGTCACCGGTCGAGGCCGCTCCCGAGATGCCGAAGCCGAGCCCGGCCAGGAGCAGCAGGACGGTACCGCCGGTCATGGCCACGGCGAGGTGGCTGCCCACCCAGCGCGTACGGGAAAGGCCGGTCGCGAGGAGCGGTTCGGCCCGGCCCGAGGTCTCCTCGGCGCGCGGCCGCAGCGCCGCCATCACCACGTACACCACGGCGACGACCGTGATGATCACCATGACCATCGAGGCGAAGGACTCGGCGATGGTGGCGCCGCCGATCTCCTGCAGAGCTTCCTGGATCTCGTCGATGTCCTGCAACATGTCCTCGGCGTCGCCCAGGATCGACCCGTACATCACGCCCATCAGGAAGAGACCCGCTCCGAAGCCGATGAGCATGCCGCGGTGCAGCCGCAGCGCGAAGCCGAACGGCCGGCCCAGCGCATCGGAGGCGACCGGCCGGCCGAGCCGGGTCGCCCGCAGGCCCGCGCCCACGTCCCGCCTGGTGGAGAGCACGAAGCCCGCGGCCGCGCAGAGCACGGCGAGCGCCAGGCAGAGCAGCAGCGGCCACCAGCGGTTGTCGACGTAGACGTACGTTCGCTGCACCCAGCCGATCGGCGACAGCCAGGACAGGGCGCCATTGCTGCCCACGTCACCGGCGGCGCGCAGGACGTACGCGACGCCGATGACCGCGAGCGCCATACCGGAGGCGCCGCGCGAGTGCGCGGTGATCTGCGCGGTGATCGCGGCGACGGCGGCGAACACGATGCCCACGGCCGCGTGGTCGAAGCCGTAGAGCAGCGAGCCGCTCAGGTCGATGCCGTCGATGCCCATGCCGCTGAGGCCGAAGGCCAGCAGCAGTGCCAGTACGAGATTGGCGAGCACCGCGACGCAGAGCGCGGCCGCCAGGTGGGCATGACGGCCGACGACGGTGGAACGCACCAGCTCGGCGCGGTTCGTCTCCTCCTCGGTGCGGGTGTGCCGGGTGATGATCAGGACGCTCATCAGCCCGACGAGCACGGCCATGAAGCCGAGCATCTGGTGGCCCAGCATCGAGCCGAAGTTGTAGTCGTCGAGGTAGTGCCGCGGTCCGGACATGGCGAGTCCGGCCGGGCTGTCCATGGTCTCGACGACGCCTGCGCGGTCCTTCGGGTCGGCGTACAGCTCCTTGTAGTTGCCGGCCGTCGCGAGCGTGCCGAGGAACAGAGCGAGGATCCACACGGGGAGCCGGACGCGGTCCCGGCGCAGGTTGAATCGGATCAGCGTGCGGGTCCCGGCCAGTGTGTTGCCGCCCGCTGCGGCGCCGGCGGGTGCGGGCGCCTGGGTGGTGGCGGTTGCGGTGGTCATCGGACGGCTCCGTCACTCGCGGCAGTGGACTTGCCGATGCCGCTGCCATCATCGTTGCCGTTGCTGTGCCCGTTGGCGGAGAGTTCGTCGCCGTAGTGGCGCAGCATGAGTTCTTCGAGCGTCGGCGGGTGGCTGATCAGGCTGCGGATGCCGAACTCGGTCAGCTTGCGGACCGCGCCGTCGAGCCGGCCGCCGTCGACGGCGAATCGCACCCTGCCCTCGTCCGTCCGCACGTCGTGGATGCCCGGCAGCTCTTCCAGCCCGGTGGCCGGGGTCTCGGTCTCGGCTTCGATCGTCGTACGGGTCAGGTGCCGCATCTCGCCGAGCGTGCCCGACTGCACGATCTTCCCGAGCCGGATGATGCTCACGCGGTCGGCGAGCTTCTCCACCTGGGCCAGGATGTGGCTGGACAGCAGGACGGTCTTGCCAGCGGCCTTCGCCTCGAAGATGACGTCCTGGAAGACCACCTCCATGAGCGGGTCGAGGCCCGCGGTCGGCTCGTCGAGCAACAGGAGTTCCGCGTCGGAGGCGAGCGCGGCGACGATGGCGACCTTCTGCCGGTTGCCCTTCGAGTACGCGCGCCCCTTCTTGGTCGGGTCGAGGTCGAAGCGCTCGATGAGCTCGTCCCGGCGCTGCCGGTTCACGCCTCCGCGGAGCCGCGAGAGCAGATCGATGGCCTCGCCGCCGGTGAGGTTGGGCCACAGCTCGACATCACCGGGAACGTAGGCGAGATGCCGGTGCAGCTCCACCGCGTCGGCCCAGGGGTCCCGGCCGAGCAGTTGCGCTGTGCCGGCGTCGGCGCGCAGCAGGCCCAGCAGGACGCGGATGGTGGTGGACTTCCCGGCGCCGTTGGGGCCGAGGAAGCCGTGGACTTCGCCGGTCTCGACGTTCAGGTCGAGGCCGTCCAGCGCGTGAGTCTTGCCGAACGACTTGTGTAGTCCGGAGACAGTAATTGCCTGCGTCATGATTTTGAACGTACGCTAGTTTCACAAATTTGTGAAGTTAAGGAAGTGTTAAAACGGGTGACTAGAATCGGCCATGGCGCACTGAGCGGCGCTGAGCAGCGAAGAGGGCGGAGATGATCGAGCGATGACCGAACCGAGTGAGGCGGGGCGGGACCCGGAGGCGGTCTCGAAGTTCGTCGAGAGCTTCGCCGCGCAGCTGGTCGAGGCCGGGATGCAGCGGATGGCGGCCCGGGTGTTCGCGGCGCTGCTCGCCTCCGACTCCGGGGCGATGACCTCCGCCGAACTCGGCGAACGGCTCCAGATCAGCCCCGCCGCCGTCTCCGGAGCGGTGCGCTATCTCGCCCAGCAGCACATGGTCTCGCGCGAGCGTGAACCCGGCTCCCGGCGCGAGCGCTACCGCGTGCACAGCAACCAGTGGTACGAGGCGGTGAGCAACCGGGACGCGGTGCTCAAGCGGTGGGAGTACACCCTGCGGGAGGGTGTCGACGGCCTCGGCCCCGAAAGCCCAGCCGGCCGCCGCATCGCCGAGACCTTGGCGTTCTTCGAGTTCATGGAGGGCGAGCTCATCAAGATGATGGAGCGCTGGCGGATCCACCGGGAGGAGCGCTTCGGCGCCGGCTGACCGCGGGAACCGCGCCGTTCACGCCACCGGCTGACCGCTGCGACCGTGCCGCTCACGCCACCGGCAACGTAAGCCCCCACGCCCCTGCCCGCACCGTCCACGTCCGGGTCCGTACCGGCCCCGACACCAGCGCGTCCGCCCTGTACCGGAAGTGCGCGCCCGACACGGTGACGGTCCTGCCCCGGGCCATGAGCGGTGAGGCCTCGGCGCCCACGGACAGCGGGCGGACCTCGACCTCAGCCACGCCCGCGTCCCCCGGCGCCACCGACACCCCCTCGACCGGCTGGTCCAGATCCACCAGCGTCACCCCGTCGACCTCGACCCGCAGCCGGGACGGCCCGTCGCCGCCGTTCGCGGAGGGGGCCCGGGGCGGGCGTACGGGCACCAGCGTGCGGACGAGGGACTGGCAGGTACGCAGCCAAGAGTGACTGGACGTCGCCTGCTCGGCCTCCGCCTCCGTCTCCGCGTCCTCCTCGTCCGTCCCCGTGCCCGACCCCGCCCCCGGCCGCACGGCGAGCGGCGGGATCCGCAGCGCGCCCAGCACCACCCCGTCGCTGTCGTCGACGAGCAGGTCCAGCCGCCGCTCGGCCCCATCCAGCACGGCGCGGGCCCCCGCCACCGCTCCCGTGGGCACCCCCAGGGACCGTACGAGCGAGAGGGCACCGCCCACCGGTACGACCGACAGCGCACATCCAGCCAGCTCCCGCTGCCGGTGCAAAACGGACACCGCACGCAGCAGGGCACGATCGTCCCCCACCACGACGGGCCGCCGGGACCCTCGCCGACGCAGTGCCCTGGCGAATTCCTCGGGCCCGTCGGGGAGGCATACTTTCGTGGTCGCACCCGCGCTGAGCACGTCTTTCGCGATCCGTACCGACTCACCGTCATCGCGACGGGCGACCGGGTCGATGACCACCAGAAGCTGGTCGGAAGCCGCCACCTCGGTCATGCCTCGCTTCCTCGGGTAGCATCTTTGTGCAAGAGCCCCTTGCGCTATTGCGCCAGGGGCTTCGTCTATTCCGGGGCATCCGGTCCGACGGGTCGCGGCCAACGAAGGTCGCCGGTGTACGCGGCACAAGCCGTGCAGCGTACGCCCCTGACCTTGGACATGCCCCACCCGGAAGGGGTGTACGCCTGTGCCCGCACTTGTGCTGCTCGGTGCTCAGTGGGGTGACGAAGGCAAGGGAAAGGCCACCGACCTGCTCGGTGGATCCGTGGACTACGTGGTGCGCTACCAGGGCGGCAACAACGCCGGCCACACGGTGGTCGTGGGCGATCAGAAGTACGCCCTGCATCTCCTCCCTTCCGGAATCCTCTCGCCCGGATGCACGCCGGTCATCGGTAACGGTGTCGTCGTCGACCCGTCGGTCCTGCTCTCCGAGCTGAGCGGTCTGAACGAGCGCGGCGTCGACACGTCCAAGCTGCTGATCAGCGGAAACGCTCACATCATCACGCCGTACAACGTCACCGTGGACAAGGTGACGGAACGCTTCCTCGGGAAGCGGAAGATCGGCACGACCGGCCGGGGTATCGGTCCGACGTACGCCGACAAGATCAACCGCGTGGGCATCCGAGTCCAGGACCTGTACGACGAGTCGATCCTGACCCAGAAGGTCGAGGCGGCCCTCGACATCAAGAACCAGGTCCTGACCAAGCTCTACAACCGCCGAGCGATCGCCGTCGGCCAGGTCGTGGACGAACTGCTGGGCTACGCCGCGCAGATCGAGCAGTACGTCGCCGACACCGTCCTGGTCCTCAACCAGGCCCTGGAGGCCGACAAGGTGGTCCTCTTCGAGGGCGGCCAGGGCACGCTCCTGGACATCGACCACGGCACGTACCCCTTCGTGACCTCCTCGAACCCGACCGCGGGCGGCGCCTGCACGGGCGCGGGCGTGGGCCCGACGAAGATCAGCCGGGTCATCGGCATCCTGAAGGCCTACACAACCCGGGTCGGCGCCGGCCCCTTCCCCACCGAACTCTTCGACGAGGACGGCGAGGCCCTGCGCCGCATCGGCGGCGAGCGCGGCGTGACGACGGGCCGCGACCGCCGCTGCGGCTGGTTCGACGCGGTCATCGCCCGCTACGCGACCCGCGTCAACGGCCTCACCGACTTCTTCCTCACCAAGCTCGACGTCCTCACCGGCTGGGAGCAGATCCCGGTCTGCGTGGCGTACGAGATCGACGGCAAGCGAGTGGAGGAACTCCCGTACTCCCAGACCGACTTCCACCACGCGAAGCCGGTCTACGAGATGCTCCCCGGCTGGTCCGAGGACATCAGCAAGGCCAAGACGTTCGCGGACCTCCCCAAGAACGCCCAGTCCTACGTCAAGTCCCTGGAGGAGCTCTCAGGCGCCCCGATCTCGGCAATCGGCGTGGGCCCGGGCCGCGACGAGACGATCGAGATCAACTCGTTCATCTAAGACGCCATCCGCTGCCTCCAAGAGGCAGCCGTGCGGCGGCCGACTCTGTGCACGTCGGCCGTCGCACGCCGCGCACCAGGCCCCGTCGGCCGCCCTCCTGCGCGCACTCGTCCCCATCCCCGCGTCGGCCCTGGCGCGGCGACCGCCGGTTACCGGCTCCTCGTCGCCGGTGCCGAGATCCCCGCCTTGCCGCCGTACCCGCTGCGGTCTCGTAGAACGGCAACCGCGCCCGCATGCCGCCCCGCCTCCCGCGTCCGTCCCTACCTGATCGCGCATGAGCAGCGCATGCGTCGTAGAGCGCTGGTGCTCGCGCTCGACGGGATCGACGTCGGGCCGCAGGTGATCCATGGGCATCGCATCGTCGAGCCCGTCGTGCGCCGGGTGTCGGTGCCCATGGGGGTGGCCGGCTTGATGAGCGAACCCCGGATGCAGGTAAGTCGTGTAACCAGCAAGCCCGTACGGCGGGACGAGGACGGCACGCTCACCATCGATCTCGGTGGGCGGCACGAACATCAATGCGTCGTCCACGCGGGCTCATGGGTACGTTCCACGGCGTTCGGTGTTCTACTCGACGTTGGACTGCACGACCTTACGCAGTCCGTCGAGGTAGTCGTTGAAGCGGTCGCGTCCCGTAGGGGAGAGCCTGACTCTCGTGGCGGCGTGCCGTCGCTCGCGGAACTTCGCGATCTCGACCAGGCCTTCTCTCTCCAGGATGCCCAGTTGCCGCGTCGACAGGCGGGCGCGTGGCTGCGTCGTCACGCTAGCGCCTCCAGCGCAGGACGAGGTAGCCGGCCAGCACCGCCGAAGGAATCGCGGTCATCACAAAGGCCGCGGTGAGGTCGGTGGCGCTGTTTCCCAGCATCGTGGACGCCGGGGCCGCCAGTGCCACGGGCGCGAAGAAGGCAACTCGCTCCTCCGCCTTTGTGTGCGGCCTTCGCCTGGGTGCCCGTAGGTGGAACCACCTCCAGCGGAGGATCAGAGTGAGCGCCGCCAGCAGAACGCAGCAGTCCACGAGCGTGGACACGTCGCTGGTGCTGGTCGCCACCAGGCCTGCGAAGAGCGCGGCAACGGACGCCGCCCCGAGCCAGCGTTCACCGGCCGAGGCGGCCTTGCCGAGTACGGGAGCGCCGTCGATGACCCGCAGTTGCTCCTCCGGGTTCACTTCTTGCCTCACTAGGGGCCTCCCCCACTCCGTGTGAGTCAGAAGAATCGCACCTGGTTTCCAAATGAAGAAGTCGTCGTTGCGGCGGTGCAGGCATGGACTCCAGCTGCGTAACACTTGGTGTTACGATATTGGCATGGCGATTGTACGTTTCTCGATCAGCATGCCGGCCGAGGTGCGTGACCGGATAAGGGAGCACGCCGCAGACGCCGGACTCGACGTTTCCACGTTCCTGGCGATCGCCGCCCAGGCGCAGATGGACCAGCAGGATCGGGTCAGGGAGATCTTCGAGCCCTTCCAGAAGGCGCGCACGGAGGCTGAGGAGCAAGCTGGTACGGGTGTCTGGGCAGGCGACGACATCGAGCCGACAGAGAGGGAGCAGGCGGAGGTCGACGCGATTCTCGGCTCTGCACCGCACAACGAGGCCGCCGCGTGAACGTGGTCGTGTACGACACGGGCATGCTGATGGCGCTGGTCGACCAGGATCGCCGGGCGCACATCCTGCACAAGGGGTTCGTCACGGCCGGCGGCCACAAGCCGATCGTCCCCGGTCCCGCCCTTTCACAGGCATGGCGGACAAGCCCGAAAACGGCCTACGCCTGGAAGCGTCTCCTCGCCGATGTCTTCGTGTACCCCGTTGACAGGGCCCGCTACGCCGACGGTCTTCCGCCGCGCTGTCTCCCCTGTGCGGGAGGAGTGAATATCGAAGGCTGGAAGACACTCGGTGACATGATCGGTTCTGCTGCACTACCGCCGAAGAAGCGCCCCGATCCGGTGGACGCCCTGGCCGTCTTCATCGCGGCCAGTCACGGCGGAGGCAGCGTTCTCACCTCCGACCGCGACGACATCGATGCGTACGCCGCCACACTGCCCGGCGGCAACGTCTCGGCCGTGGCCGTTTGACGCAAGGCCTCATGGCCGTGCGAATCCAGGCAACTCTCCCTCAGGGGACGCCGCCTCACGCCTCTCCGCTCCCGGTCCCGCAGAAGGACCCCATGCGGTTGACCGTGACACAGGGGAGGCGTGAGGCATGGCTGCTGGAGCGGACGTGGTCGTCGCCGACAGGCGTCCGTCCAACTGAGCCCGGGTACGCCGCATGGTCCACATGCCTCGTCTTCGTTATCGGAACATACTAGAAAAAAGTTCAGAAATTGACCGGCTGGAATCCCCGAAGAGAGGTGCGTGCGATGCGCGTCATGCTCAAGGCGACTCTGGACACCGAGAAGTCGAGCGAGGCCATCCGGCAGGGCAAGTTGCCGGAGCTGATCAAGGGGACCATGGACAGGATCAAGCCGGAGGCTGCCTACTTCATGCCCGACGAAGGGCAGCGCTCCTGCGTGTTCGTCTTCGACATGCAGGACAGCTCGGACCTGCCGTCCCTCGCCGAGCCCTTCTTCCTCCAACTCGGCGCCAAGGTCGAAGTAAGCCCGGTCATGAACCTCGATGACTTGCAGAAAGGACTGTCGCAGCTGGGGTGACCCTCAGCTGAAGACGATCATCGACCCCTGCGCCAGGCTGCGCGTCGCCGCCGCGTGCAGGCCCAGCCAGACGTGGCGCTCGCGGGCGAAGGGGCTCGCGTCGGACCGGCGAGGGCTCGCCGGGCCGCCCGATCATCGCGAGCGAGGCGCACGGCCCCGC
>NZ_JAAKZX010000192.1 GCF_011045025.1 Streptomyces ureilyticus | reverse complement strand
GTGTCGGGGGCGACGAGCCAGCGGGCGGGGGTGCGAGCGGGTGCGGGGGTGGCTGACGCACCCGCGGGCGGGATCGTCACCGCGTCGCCCCGGCCGTGGCAGAGCAGGGGTGGGATCGCCCGGCTGCGGCCCGCGCCGCCGTCGGATCCCCACTCCTCCCACTTCAGCAGCGCGGGCAGGCGCTGCGCGGTCCCCGGCGTCGCGAACAGGAGCATTCGCCCCCGGTACGCGGCCACCGGCCCCGAACCCGGTCCCTCGCCCCACAGCTCGTCCAGCATGCGGCGACCGAAGATCGCGGGGGCGTTCACGACGTCGAAGGCGGAGCCGCAGGGGAGGACCACCGGGGTGGTGGGCCGGCGGTTCCGGACGGCGACGGTGGCGGTGTGCTGGTGGCTCTGTGCGGACGCGAGCCAGGCGGCTCCGTCCGAAGTGAGGGTGAGTGCACCTTGCGCGACGGTACGTGCGCTGGGCGCGACGGTGCCTGCCGGGTTGCCTGTGCTGCTCATGCCGCTCATGCCGCATAGGTCTACTGGCGGTGAGAGGTCGATTGCGGGGAGTCGCCGGAAATCGGGACAGGAGGGGTGCGAGTGGGGTAGCTTGCCCGCTCGGCATATGCCGGGGGGTCTTTGCCCCGACTCAGGTCCGCCCGGCTCAGGTCCCTCGACTCAGGTCGCCCCGGCTCAGGTCTCTCCCCCGGCTCAGATCTCCTTGGCTCAGGTCAGGTCGCCGATTCCATGCCCGAGCCCGTTGCCGTTCGTCCCGCTGAGCAGATCTCGGCCGAACTCGACCATTCTCTTCGCGTAGTCCTCGGTCCACTCCGCCCGCTCGGCGATGTCGGCCGGGGTGAGCCGGTCGAACCGGCGGGGATCGGCGAGCTGCGCGGCGGCGATCGCCTGGAACTCGACGGCACGGTCGGTGGCCGCGCGGAACGCGTGTGTCAGCTCCGTGGCGCGGTCCAGCAGCGCCCGTGGATCGTCGATCGACTCCAGATCGAAGAAATGCTCCGGATCGGAGGCTGCCTCCGCGGGCTCGAAGAGCAGGGGCGCGGGGCGAAGCCGCGGCTCGTTCCGACGCGGCGTTTGCTCCGCCATGACTTCTCCTCCTCATGCGGTGGACGACCCGTCCGTGTGGGTGGGCCACCGTCCATTGTCTCTTGACCGCGCAAGTAGGCCTCAGGCCCGCCCGACGCGCAGCCGCTCACTCGGGCACAGGTAGAACAGCTCGGGATCGCCTTCGTCCAGACCGTGCGGCAGCCCGGCCGCGTCGCGCGTCATCGCCCGCTGCCGCGACGGAGTCGATCCCGGCCAGTCCGGTCCAGTCCGAGGCATGCGCGCGACGCACCACCGGGCCGCCGGGATTCCCAGGGTTCATGCAGGGGATTCTCTGCGTTACGGCTGCCATGGCACCCGGTGTTCTGCCAGGTGGGACAGCACCGCGTGGTTCGCTTCCCAGCCGTCCGGGAACTTCAGCGGGACTCCCAGCTGGACGGGTTCCGTGGAGGGGTGGTCGTCCAGGAGGGCGGGTACTCCGGCGCGGCTGATGACGATGCAGGCGTGGCGGTGGCGGGAGGCGAGGACGCAGAGGCGGCCCGTTTCCAGGTGGAAGGCCGTGGCGTCGGGGCGGCCGGAGAGGGGGTGCAGGACGACCGTGACGTCGTATTCGCGGCCCTGGAGGCGGTTGGCCGTGTCAACGGTCACGTCGTCGGCGCCCAGCTCCGACAGCGCCGAGCGGACCGCTGCCGCCTGGTCGCGGTGGGCCGTGCCGACCGCGATGCGGTCGGCGGTGAGAGGGGTGGGGTCGGGGGAGCGTTCGGACGTGGCCGCGCCGCCTCGGTCCAGGAGTCGGCGTACGACCTGGGCCAGTGCGCCTACCGCCTCGGGGTCCGTACGAGGTGTGTGGCGGGCCGGGAGTTCCAGCAGGCCCCAGCCCGACTCGGCCGCCTCGTCGATGACGCGGTCGGGGCCCGAACCGTCCGACGGGATCGCGAAGTCCAGCCGCCGGTCGTCGTGATCCGTGCCGCTGCGGAACGGGGTGTACGGGTAGAACGCGGCCGACACCAGCGGCGCCGCCGACGCCGGGAGCCGCCAGGACACGGGGAGGCGGTGCTGCGGCAACTGCGGGTTGTGGGCGAGCAGCGTCGTCACGGCCGAGGCGGACGGGTCGTACGACAGGCCCGCCCACTGCTCCGAGCCGACGATCGCGAACGGGTCCAGCTGGCCCGGGTCGCCCACGAACAGCGCCCGCTCGAAGAGTCCGGCGACGGCGAGCAGCGCGTCCGAGCGCATCTGGTACGCCTCGTCGACGATCGCGTGCCCCCAGGGCTCGACGCCCTTGACGTGGGCCCACTTGGCGGCCGTCGAGATGACGACGTCGAGTCCGGCCAGGTCCCCGGCCTTCGCCGACTTGCGGACGTTCGGCAGGTCGTCGAGCGCCTTGTCGTACGGGTCCGGGTCGCTGCTGTGCAGGCGGCCCACGGGCAGGCCGGGGCGCTTCTCGGCGAGCCGCAGGACCAGGTCGTCGACCTGTGCGTTGGTCTGCGCGATAACCATCAACGGGCGTCCGGCGTCGGCCAGTTCGAGCGCGGCCCGGACGACGAGCGTGGACTTGCCGGCGCCGGGAGGGGAGTCGACGACGACTCCGCGGTGCGTCCCGTGCAGGGTGTCGCGCAGGATCGCGTCGGTGGCGCGGGTGGCTTCGGCGCCGGGGTCGAACACGGCGGTCGTGGTCGTCACAGGACGTCCTCCTCGGTCACCGGGTCGGCCGGCGGATGCGTCGCCTCGCCCGGTGGGCCGCCGTGCGTCCAGGGCGTGTCCTCCGGGTCGGGCAGCTTCGCGCCGCCCCGCTGCTCGTGCTCGAAGAGCGTGAAGCAGACGAGGTCGCCCTTCTCGGGGACGGAACCGGACTCGGGTTCCTTGCCGCGGCCCATCTTGTCGACGATGCGCAGGACGATGCTCCTGCCTCCGGTGTCGATGTCGGCGCCGTCGGCCTCGCCTTCGACGTACTCGACGAACTCCGCCGCCTGCGGCTTTCCGCCCAGCGACCGGTACACCTTGGCGCGCTCGGCGAGGTGCGGACGGTCGTCCGTGCGGATCGTCACGAGGGGGCGTGGGCTGGGGCGCTTGCTTTCGCTGTACGCCATGACGATGTCCGTGACCTCGCCCGCGAAGGCCTCACCGGCGAGTCGGCGTCCGGCCATGACGAGCGGGTCGTCGAGGGCTTCCTGTGCTTCCAGGCGGGCCTGTTCGCGCTCGCGCGTGGCGAGCTTGTTCGCGGCGGTGACCGCGTCGTCGCGGCGCGGCTGCGGGGGCTCGCCGGCGAGGACGCGGTCCCGGTGGCCGGTGAACGACCAGCGGTCGCGGGTCCAGCGGTCGGCGGCGTGGGTGCCCTCGGGCAGGGTGCGCAGCAGGTCGAGGCCGTGCCATACCGCGTCCCAGGTGGGACGGGTGCGGCTGTCGACGAGTTCGCGGATCTCGCGCTCGGCGGCGGTGAGTTCGCCGAGCCGGTCGTCCGCCTGGAGGCCGTCCTCGGCGGCGGCGAGTGCCGTACGCGCGCGGTCGTAGCGCTCGATGGCGGGGGCGAGCAGCTTGTTGTCGAACGCCGGGTCGGTGGCGGGTCCGGCGGGCGGGCACAGGAGCTGACCCTTGGCGTCGCGCCGGAGCTCGGCCCGAAGGGCGGCCTCGGCTCCGGACTCGTTCTCGGGTGGGTCGATCCAGGCGAGCAGCGCGCCGAGGTGCTGGTCCTCCAGGCTGCTCTGGCCGGTGGCCCAGTGCCGCGACACTACGTCCGTGAGGGCGAGCAGCAGCGCGGAGCCGGGCACGCGGGCCCGCTCCCCGTAGTGCGTCAGCCAGCGCCCCAGGAGCGGTACGTGCGGGGGTGCCGGGTGGGGCGTCTCCGGGTCCTGCTCGGCGGTGCGGCGGAAGCGCATGGAGCGCCCGAGGAGCCGTACGAACTCGATGCCGGCCCGGCTCGGCACGATCAACTGCGGTGCGTCCGCGCACAGTTCGACCTCGACCTTGACCCGCTTCCCGGTCTCCGGGTCGGTCTCGGTGCGTTCGGCGGCCTCGACGTCCTCGCCGCAGGCGTCGATGTACGGCAGCACGACGCCGGCCAGCTCGGCGAGGAAGGCGAACCGCAGGTCCCGGTCGCGGGGCTGCGGCACGACGAGCAGACGGGGCGCGTCGCGGTCGGTGCCGACGAGTGCCCCTAGCGGGGCCCCGGCTTCTCCGGCGGTGGTCAGCGGTACGAAGACGAGGGGGCGCTCGGAGAGGTGCCGGTGCCGCACGGTGGCGAGGGGCTGGGCGCGGCCGGTGTCGACGGCTTCCAGGCGGGCGAGGGTGGTGATCAGGGACATGGGGCTTCCCCCTGGCCGGTCGCGGCGGTACCGCGGCGTGCTGAGCGCTTGCCGCTGGGCGCTCCCGCCGGTGGTTCGTAGGCTGCGGGCGCGTCGTGGCTGGTCGCTCCCCCACTCTCGGCTGCGCTCGAGCGGGGGGACCCCCATTCGCGGCGGAGCCGCATCGAGTCACGGCCCGCGCGGGCCGGTGTCGTACGTGCGGGTCCGTGGAGGCTGGTAGCTCCCACGCGGGCGGGCCGCAGAGCGTTACGGCCCGCGCCCCTGAAGGGGCACGGACTGCACCGGGGCTGCAATGGGCTCAGCATGGCGTACGCCCCGGCACCTCGGACCGCAGTCCCTCCCTGCCGCCCAGCGCCTCCGCGCGCAACTCCGCCGCTCTCCGCAGCGCGGCCACCGCCGGGTCGGCCGGGTCGCCGGAGTCGCCGCGGGCTGCCGACAGGACGTCGTCGACCGTCGTCAGGCCGCCCAGCTCTGCCCGCAGGGAGCGGCCCAGGGACGTCACCGCGCCCTCGGTGCGGGAGCGGTCCCGGCAGTGGAAGGCGAGTTCGCAGGTGGAGAGGCACTCGGGGGCGTACGTGGCGGGGACCGACTCGACCGCCGCCGTCAGGTCGGGGGTAGGGAGGTCGGGGGCGAAGCAGGTGCCCTCCGGGAGGGCGTCGGCGATGTCCTCGATGCGGGTGAGGCGGTCCAGCTGGCGGCGGGTCACGGAGCGCTGTTTGCGGACGTCGACGGCGGAGGCGGTGGGGAGGTTCGAGAAGTCCTTCGGGCAGACCAGGAGCACCGAGTGCCGTACTTCGGGGGCGGGGGTGAGGCGGTCCGCGACCCGCTCCAGCGCCAGTACGTAGACCGCGGACTGGCGTGCCGCCGCGCCCACCTTCGCCGCGTCCGCCGAGCCGTCCAGCATCGGGAAGGACTTGATTTCGACGACCGTCCAGCTTCCGTCGGGATGCACCACCACCGCGTCCGGCTCCAGGTAGGCGGGGGAGCCCGCGACGTCCAGGGCGAGCATGGGGTGGTCGAGCAGCGTCCAGGCGCCGGCCTCGGTGGCTTCGCGCAGCGCCAGTGCCGTACGGGCCGCACGTCCCTCGGGACCCACGGCCGCCAGGTCGGGAACGAGACCGGCCACGGGCGGCTCCGACCCCGCGTCCAGCTTCTCGTGCACCAGCCGCAGCAGCTCAGCGCCCCCGTCGGCCTTGACCCGCGCCTCGAAGGCGTTGCCCCGCATGAACGCGAACTGGGACTGCCCGAAGGCCGACGGCGAGCCGAGCGAGCTCGCCAGCGCCGCCTTGTTCACCCCCGCTCCGTCGAGGATGGCGCGCCGCTTACAGCCCGGGTTCGCGGCGAGTGCCGCGAGGGCACGGGCGTCCAGCGGCTGCGGCGCGACCGCGGGACCGCGCAGCTCAGCGAGCCGCTGCCGGAGTCTCGTCCCCCGCGTCGGCGGGACTTGCTTCGGGATCGGCTCCCTGCTCGGCACCGGGACCGGGGCCGGCACTGACCTTGCGCTGTCGCGGAAATCGCTCACCCGGGGAAGTCTGGCATCCGCCACTGACAATTGAGGAGCCTGCGGCTCGCGAGCCTGCTGTGACGGAGGCCGCAACCGGTTCGGGGACTGATTCGGGGACTGAATCAGGGATCGATTCCCGAACCGATTCCGGAGCGGATCTCCGGTCTGATTCCGGAACAGATCTCCGGTCCGATTCCGGGAACGGCGCAGTGACGGGTGTCGGGCCCGGTGATGTGCCCGATGTCGATCCCGATGCCGTGACCGGTGCGGAGCCGGACCGGACCGGTGTCGAACCCGGCGTGACCGCTGTCCGGACCCGGGCGAGCAGCTGTATCCGTGTCCGTATCCGTATGCCGTACCGCTCCCGAGCCAGGTCCGCCAGCCGTAGTACCGGCCGGGTCAGCAGCAGGCCGACGCCCATCACGGCGGCGCCCGCGAGCGCGTCGAGGAAATAGTGGTTGGCGGTGCCCATCACCACGATCGTGGTGATCAGGGGGTACGCGACCCCCGCGACCTTGGCGAGCCGCGTGCCGCCGTACCGCCACAGCATGACCCCGCACCACAGCGCCCATCCGACGTGCAGGCTCGGCATCGCCGCGTACTGGTTGGTCATGCCGCCCAGGCCCCGCGGCGCGCTCGCCTCGCCGCCCCACCAGCCGTAGTCGCTGTACTGGGCCATCGTGTCGACGAAGCCGTGGCTCGCGGACAGCAGCCGGGGCGGGCAGGTGGGCAGCAGCGTGAAGCCGATCAGGCCGATGAACGTGGAGGTCAACAGCCAGGTGCGGGCCGCTCTGTAGCGCACGGTCCGCGACCGGAAGATCCATACCAGGACGGCGGGCGTGACCATGTAGTGCAGCGACGCGTACCAGAAGTCGGCGGGTATGCCGATCCAGGGCTCGCGGGTGAAGAGGCGGTTCAGCGGGTGCTCGGCGTTGAGGTAGAAGACCTTCTCGATGCGCAGGATCTCCAGACCGTGGTCCACGGCGGTGGTCACGTCCCCGCGCGCGAGCAGCCGGCCGGCCGAGTACACGGCGTACACCAGGAGGATCAGCGGCAGCTCCGCCCACCAGCGGGGCCGGGCGCTCGATGCCGCCTCGGTGCCCGGTACATCGGTCCGCCGCATCCGATCGCCCTCCCCCTTCTCTCCCCGTGGCCGATGCGCCACGCCCCAAGGTCCAACCTATGCGAACGCCTGAACGGGGCGCCTCGGTCCTCCAAGACGCAGAGATCGCCCAGCGGGTTGCCTCGAAGCAGCCTGGGCGATGATGGAGCGATTCACCAGTGAGTTGTTTCTGATCCATCTCTGATCCATTCCTGAGCCCACCGGAGGCCGAACTCATGGCACCGCGCATCCTGCTGGCCCGGCACGGACAGACCGAATGGTCACTGGCCGGCAAGCACACCGGCAGGACCGACATTCCTCTCCTGGAGGAGGGCAGGCGCGGAGCCAAGCTGCTCGGGGAGCGACTGCACCGGGCGCCGTTCGACGCGCTCCCCGGGGTCGAGGTGCGTACGAGTCCGCTGGCACGCGCGCGTGAGACCTGCGAACTCGCCGGGTTCGCAGACCGGGCGGCCGCCTGGGACACGCTCATGGAGTGGGATTACGGCGCGTACGAGGGCCAGACACCCGCCGAGATCCAGGCGGGGCGGCCCGGCTGGCTGATCTGGCGCGACGGGGTGCCCCAGGGCGAGACCCTCACCGAGATCTCCCGGCGCGCGGACGAGGTGGTGGCGTGGGCGCGCTCCGCCGACCGCGATGTGCTCGTCTTCGCGCACGGCCACATCCTGCGCTCCATAGGCGCCCGCTGGCTCGGCCTGGACCTGGACTTCGCGGCCCGGATCCGCCTCAACCCGACGTCCCTGTCGGTGCTCGGCTGGGCCTACGGAGAGCCCGCGATCGAGACGTGGAACGACTGCGGGCACCTGACCGCGTAACGGTCAGGTGCCTACGTAAAGCGCCCCAGGAGCGCGTAAACCGTCTGCCCTATGCGGTTCGCGCCAGCGCCGCGTGCCGTTCCAGGAAGTCCGACACCCCCGTCGCGCGTCGATGCGGCAGAAGTACCCGGGCCGTGCCCGCGAGCATCGTCTGGACGCGTGAGGACTGCACCTCGTTGAGAAGGTCGAGTACGCGCAGTCCGGCTGTGGCGGCCTCGTCGGGGTGGCCGGCGCGGGCCAGGTCGTCGGCGAGTTCGGCGGTGTAGAGCGCGATGTTGCGCGTGAAGTGGGGGTCCTGGAGGCGGGCCGCGCGCCGGGCGTGGTGGGCCGCGCGCGGCCAGTCGCCGAGCGTCGACCAGCACTGGGCCTCCAGGCCGGCCAGTTCGGCCGCTCCGTAGAAGCTCATCCACTCCGGGTCGGCGTCGCAGGCCCCGCGGTCGAACAGCGCGTGGGCGCGGGCGAGCGCCCGCTCGCAGCCGGTGCGGTCGGCGAGCCCGGCCCAGCCGCCCGCCTCACGCATGGCGAGCAGCGACAGGAGCCGGGCCGAACCCAGCGGACGCGCGACGCGCTGCGCGGCCTGCGCCGCCCGCACCGCCTCACGCGGGCGTCCCGCGTCGCGCGCCAGGAAGGACGTATTGCAGAAGGCATGCGCCTCCAGGGCCGGGTCCCCGGCCACCCGGGCGGTGGCCAGGGCCTCCGCGTAGTGCGAGCGCGCATCACCGAAGCGCCCCGAATCGTGCGCCAGCCAGCCCACGGAGATGGCCAGTTCACCCGCCCCCGAGTGCAGCCGCTCCGCGGTCGCCCGCCGGGTCGCGTCCGCATCCAGCAGGGAGTACGCGGCCCGCAGCGGAGCCGCCGCCCTCCGGTACAGCCCGTCCGCTCCGTGCCGGTCGTCGAGCAGCCGGATCTGCCGTACGGCCTCTTCGAGCGCGCCCGCCTCGGCCTCACCGACCCGGCGCACGGGACGGTCCGCCGCGGCGGCGGGGCCGCCGAACGTGAGCCCCAGGGGGCCCAGGGAGGCGACCGCCACGGTGGCGGTGCCTCCGGTCATGAATGCGCGACGCTGCACGTCGCTCTCCTCGTGGTTCTGATCGTGGTACTCGTACGGGTCTTCCGTTCCGTACGTGTCTTGCATGCCGTACGTGTCGTGCGTCCCGCAGGTGTATTCCGCGTCCTGCGTTTCATACGGCTCGTGCGCCCCATCCGTCTCATGCGGGGCGTACGTCGGGCTCGTGGTGCGCGAGGGGAGCGCCTCGTCCGTGGCGCGCGCCCCGCGTCCGCGTACCGATGAGCGGGGCGCGAAGCCCAGGTCGGTCAGCGACCGGCCGGGGAACATATGCAGGAACACCCGCTCGTACGCGTAGTTCGGGCAGCGGATCTCCCCCGCCTCGACGCGCCCCACATAGCGCGCGTCGCAGCTCACCCGCTCCCCGATCTCCCGCGCGGCCCGTCGCACCGCCGCGGCGAACTCGCCCGGCGAGCGCTGCCCGCGCAGCTCCCGGAAGGCGAGGTTCGGCCGCGGTGGCGGAGGTGACTGGGACGACGAGGTCGTCGTGTACGACGCCATGGCCGGGCCCTCTCTCGCGAACCGTCGAACCATGCCGGAGCCAGGGCGAGTTGATCACTTCCCGCTGGGGTCGATCACGTCCCCGCCCAGGTTTCCGGCGGGCAAGAACGTACCCGCTGTGACGAGTCGACCACGCGAGGTTTGGCTACAAACCGGATATCTCATCCATGATCTGCCATGAACTGCCATCCTTTGCGGCTGTGTTGCGCCGTAGCCGTTGACGTCCGGGGGCGTTGAACCATGCGGTGAGTTCGATCGAGGAGGGGTTCCATATGGAGGCCGCGATGGAGACCAGACAGAGCATCGATCGCCGTGCGCCGCTCGCGACAGAGGCGCCGCCCCCGCCCCCGCCCGGCGGCGCGGGGCAGGCGGACCCCGGTGACTCGGGTGATCTCGGCGATCTCGGCGATCCCTGTGACCTCGTCACCGTCCCGACGCGGCAGGGACTGGAGGCCGTCGACATCCTGCGACGGGGTTCCTCGGAGGCCGTGGGCCCCGTCCTGCACGACGACAGCTGCGACACCCTCGGCTTCCTGGTACCGCCGGGCACGGCCGACGCCTGGGATGTGCCGGGCAGCACGTGCACGCAGACCGACGGGCGGGGCGTCAGCCTCATCGCTGAGGCCGCGGCCTCCGAGGACTCGGGCGCCGGGTCCGGTGAGCCGCCCGTCGAGGGCTCCGACTGGCTCCTGCCCCCGGAGGACTCCGAGCTCGCCACGGACCCGGTCGTGCTGCGGGCGGCGCTGGACGAGGCGGCTCGCTTGATCGAGGCGGCGGACAACTGCCGCTGACCGAGGACCTCGGCCCTCGCTGAGTCGCCCCGCCCGTACGCCCCGATAATGGCCTGATGGCAAGGGCGAAGGCGAAGCCGAGGACCAAGCGGTCAGGCGAGCGACGGGCGGCGCAACCCGTCGTCGCCGAAGTCGACGGCGGGCTCGCCGAGCTGATGCCCGACCGGGACCGGGCGCGTGCATGGTCGCTGTTCATCGACGGCGCCCCGCAGTCGTACGTGGACCTCGACGACCCGGCGTATCTGAAATTCGAGTACCAGCGCCGCCTCGGCCACGTCATCGACCTCGTCGCCCCGCCGGGCAGGCCCGTGCACGCCGTGCACCTCGGCGGCGGCGCCCTCACCCTCGCCCGCTACGTCGCCGCCACCCGCCCCCGCTCCACCCAGCAGGCCGTCGAACGCGACGCCGCCCTCGTCCAACTGGTCCGTCGCGAGCTGCCGTTGGACCCGAACGCCCGCATCCGCGTACGGTCCGCCGACGCCCGCGAAGGGCTCGCCAAGGTGCCGGACGGCTGGGCTGACCTCGTCATCGCGGACGTGTTCAGCGGGGCGCGTACGCCCGCGCATCTGACCTCCACCGAGTTCCTCGACGACGTCCGCAGGGTCGTCAAGGCGGGCGGCGTCTACGAGGCCAACCTCGCCGACGGTCCGCCGCTGGCCCACCTGCGCGGGCAGATCGCCACGGCCGCGGGCGTCTTCCCGGAGCTGGCCCTGGTCGCCGACCCGGCCGTACTGCGCGGCAAACGCTTCGGCAACGCGGTCCTCGTAGCCTCCGACCACCCGCTCCCGATCGCCGAGCTGACCCGCCGCGCCGCCTCTGACCCGCACCCCGCGAGGGTCGAACACGGCAGAACGCTGGTCGATTTCACCGGCGGCGCCGCGGCCGTCACGGACGCGGCGGCGGTGGCATCACCGGCGCCACCGCCCTCGGCGTTCCGCTGATTCGAAACCGACGGCACGGCGGCACAAGGCGTCACAGCCGCCTGATCACCCGCGTCGCCACGGCCGCGTACCCGATGCCGACGGCCAGGGAGGCGAAGAGCGCCAGAAGCGGGAAGTCGTCCGGGACGTGGGGATAGACCTGAAAGTGCGTCAGGTAGATGTAGAGCGAGCTGCTGGCCAGGATGCCCGCGATCCGGTTGAGCGGGCCCAGGCTGGGCAGCGTCGGCATCCAGATCAGCAGCGTCAGACCGGCCACTACGAGCGTGGTGCGCAGCGGCTGGTCGTTGAAGAGGCCCGGGAGTGCGAGCAGGAGTACCGCCGTCAGCAGCGACCGCTGTCGCACGGTGGTCGCCCGCGCGGCGGCCCACCCCAGCGCGAACAGCCAGAAGACCACGGTCGGTCCGAGGTGGAAGCGGGCGGGTGCCAGGTCCGGCAGGTCGTAACGGCCGATCATCCCGACCGCCAAAAGCGCCAGTGGCACCCCGAACGCGTACCGCCGCTCCAGCCGGTCCAGCAGGGGGACCGCCATCAGTACGGCGAGGACGACCAGGATGTAGACCAGCGCCTCCACGAACCAGTAGTGCCATTCGTGGCGTTCGGTTCCCTGGTCGAGGAGGCTGTTCAGCAGCAGGGCGTTGGCCGGGTCGTAGAGGCCGGTCAGCGCCACCGCGCCGGCGATCCACGCCACACTCGGCAGGGCGACGCGGGCGATGCCGCGCCACAGGTGCCGTAGGCGTGCGCGGCGTTCGGCCCCGGTGAGATGGAAGCGGGCGAAGTTGAAGCCCGCGACGCCGATCAGCACATGCGCGCCGCCCTGGAGGGAGAAGAAGGGTATGTGCGAGGCGACGATCAGAACGATCCCGACTGCGCGCAGGGCTACGCCGGTTTCCAGCGTGCGACGGGTGCGCCAGGACCGTGAGGGCCGCGAGGTCTGCGGCGACTCTGGGCCGCGGGTACGGGTACTGGGCCATCCGTTCCACCGGGCCGGCCGTTTGGCGGCTCCGGCTGCCGGGACTCCGCCCGCTCCCGCCCCTGCCCGTTCCGGCACGGGAGCTGCCAGGGCACGCAATTCGCGGATCGGCTTCGTATGCCAGTCGGTGGGAAGCCCGCCGAGTGCCTCCTCCAGCCGCAGGGACATCTCGACGTAGGACAGCGAGTCGCCGCCCAGGCTCACGAAGCTGCTGTCCTCGGTGGCATCGGCCCGGTCGAGGATCTCGGCGTAGAGCCGGCACAAGTCCCTGGCGAGCCCGGCCGCCTCTTCCGCCTCCTGCGGTGCCGGGCGCGTCAGCTGTCGTACGGCCTCGTAGTCGGGCTTGCCCGCGGCGAGCCGCGGGAGTTCGGCGAGGACCTGGACCCGTATCGCGCGGACCGGGATTCCGCACTCGCCGGCCACCAGGCGCCGCAGCCGGTCACCATCGGCGGCCTTGTCCCCCCGCGCGGCCACAGCCAGCGCGTCGCCGTCCGCCGTGCAGGATGCGGTGACCCCGTGCCGCTCCAGCAGCGCCTCGACCCGCTGTGGGTCGATCCGCAGACCAAGGATCTTCACGAACCGGCTGCGGCGGCCCACGATTTCGTAGAGGCCATCGGGTGCGCGCCGGGCCAGGTCCCCCGTGTGCAGCTCCCGTACGGTGCGGCCGAGGGAGAGGTCGGCCGGGCTCTCGGCGTAGCCGAGCATCACGTTCGGGCCCGAGTAGACCAGTTCACCGATTCCGGGATCGCCCAGTTCGCCGACTTCGGGATCACCCTGGTCGTCGACCGGGTGCAGCCGGAAGGAGCCGCCGGGGATCGGCACCCCGACGGCTTCCGGGCGCTCGGCGGCGAGGTGCGGCGGCAGGTAGGCCATACGGGCCGTCGCCTCGGTCTGCCCGTACATCACGAACAGTTCCCAGCCGGACCGGCGCCCCAACTCCGCGTACCGTGCGACGCGTTCGGGTGCGAGCCGGCCGCCGGCCTGGGTGACGCGGCGCAGCTGCGGCAGCCGCATTCGCTCGAAGCCGACCCGGTCGAGCAGGTCGAAGGTGTACGGCACCCCGGCCAGGGACGTGCCTCGGGCGGTGCGGAACTCCGCCCAGAAGGCCGGCTCCGACACCGAACGGTCCGTCAGGATCAGCCCGGCGCCGCGCAGCAGGTGGCTGTGGACCACCGACAGGCCGTAGCAGTAGTGCATGGGGAGGGTCGTGGCCGCGCGGTCGGTGTCGGAGATGCCGAGGTACGTGGCTATGGACTCGGCGTTGGCCTGGACATTCTCGTGGGAGAGCCGCACCAGTTTGGGTGAGCCGGTCGAACCGGAGGTGCTCAACAGCAGGGCGAGATCCGGGTGGAGGGTGTGGCTGCTGCCGTGGTGCCGCTCGTCGAGGGTCCAGGTGCCGTCGTCGTCCGGCCGGGCCACCACGTCCGGGTCGTACGCGGCGGTCAGGGCGCGTATCGCGCGGTCGTTGTCGCCGGGGACGAGCAGTACGGGGTGGCCAGCGGAGAGGGCGGCGAGGTGGACGACGAGGGCGTCGGCCCGGTTGGCGCCGGCCAGCAGCACCAGTCGGCGTACGGGGCCGAGGCGCTCGGCGGTGGCGGCCACGCGTTCCGCCAGCCGACGGTAGGAGAGCTCCCCGTCCGGGGTGATCAGCGCGACGCGGTCGCCGTACGCCGCGAGTTCCCGCGCGAACGGCACGCCGTGCGGACGTACGGGTGGCGCGCTGTGCGGACGTACGGGCGGTTCCGGAAAGGGGACCGGGGCGGGCGGGGCGGCTGACGGGATGGAAAGGGAAACGGTGGGCGGCGCCTTTAGGGGCCCGAAGGGGTCGATCACGGTGCGCGCCTTTCCGCCGGCAGGGTCCGCCGGTAACACAGATCCCTTGACGCTTAGGCAAGGTTTACCTTATTCATAGCATGTTCACAGTTGGCTAAAAAGCGTCACTACGCCGCTCGCCGCCCGACGACGCGACCTGCGGCCGTCGCGGCGAGCCACGCAGGAAGGCACCCTCATGCGACGCCCTCTGGCTGGCCGAATCACCGCGCTCGTCGCGGCCGGCCTGCTGCTCCCCGCCCTCGCCGCCTGCGGCTCCGACGACGACAAGAGCAGCCCGGGGGAGGGCGGCGACTCCGCTCTCGTCATCTACTCCGGCCGCAACGAGAAGCTGGTCAAGCCGATCCTCGACAAGCTGGAGAAGGCAGTCGGCACCAAGGTCGAGGTGCGCTACGGCGACAGCGCCGAGCTGGCCGCGCAGATCCTGGAGGAGGGCGACCGCACCAAGGCCGGACTGTTCTTCTCCCAGGACGCCGGAGCGCTCGGCGCCCTCGCCAAGGAGGGGATGCTGGCGAAGCTCCCGCAGGAGCAACTGGACAAGGTCGACAAGGCCTACCGGAGCGCCGACGGCGACTGGGTGGGCCTCTCCGGGCGCGCCCGCGTGATCGCGTACAACCCGGACCAGGTCGCCGAGGGCGACGTCCCGGACAGCGTCCACGACGTGGTGAAGCCCGAGTGGAAGGGCAAGGTCGGCTTCGCGCCCACCAACGCCTCTTTCCAGGCCTTCGTCACCGGCATGCGCGTACTGGAGGGCGACGACGCGACCCGTGAGTGGCTGAAGGCGCTGAAGGACAACGGCGCCAAGACCTACGCGCACAACCTCGCCACTCTGGACGGGGTCGAGGCCGGCGAGGTCTCCCTCGGCCTTGTCAACCACTACTACTGGTACGAGCGGGTCGCCGAGAAGGGCGAGGACAAGGTCAACTCCAAGCTGCACTTCCTGCCCGGCAAGGACCCCGGCGCGCTGATCAACGTCGCCGGGGCGGGCGTCCTCAAGGACAGCGGGCAGAGCGAGACCGCCCAGAAGGCCGTCGACTTCCTGCTGTCGGAGGAGGCGCAGACCTACTTCGCCGACAAGACCATGGAGTACCCGCTGGCCGCGGGCGTCACCAGCACCGTCGAGGGCCTGCCGCCGTTCGACTCCCTCGAGTCGCCCGACATCGACCTCGGCAAGCTGGAGTCCCTCCAGGAGACCCTGGCCATGCTCCAGGACGTCGGGCTGGTCTGACGGCTGTGACCACATCGCAGTCCGGGCGCCCCGACACGAGCAGTGGGGCGCCCGGGGCACGTCGGTCCCGGACAGGCGGAGAGCTAACCCGCCGGTCCCGGACAGGCGGGGAGCCGCCCCGTTTCCGTACGGTGCAAAAGGCGCTCGGCGCCCGGTCGTTCCGTATCGCGGCCGGGCCCAGACCACCCCTCGTCCTGCTCGTCCCCGCCTGCGTGGCGGCCCTCTTCGCCCTGCTCCCGCTCGGCTATCTCGCCGTCCGCGCCCTCGAACGCGGCCCCGGTTACGCCTGGGACGTCGTCGCCGACGAACGCACCCTGCACCTGCTCGGCCGCAGCCTCGGCCTCACCGCCGTGGTCGTCGCGGCCAGCCTGGTGCTGGGCGTCTCGCTGGCCTGGCTGACCGTACGCACCGCCCTGCCCGGCGCCCGCGCCTGGTCGGTGCTGGCCACGCTGCCGCTGGCGGTACCCAGTTACGTCGCCGCCTTCGCCTGGCTGTCCGCCGCCCCCGGACTCGCCGGTTTCGCGGGCGCCGCACTCGCCCTGACCCTGGTCAGCTTCCCGTACGTCCACCTGCCGGTAGCCGCCGCGCTGCGCGGCATCGACCCCGCGCAGGAGGAGGCCTCACGCTCCCTCGGCCACGGCCCGGCGGCGACCTTCCTGCGGGTCACCCTGCCGCAACTGCGACCGGCCGCGGCGGGCGGCGGGCTGCTCGTCGCGCTGTATGTGCTCTCCGACTTCGGCGCGGTCTCACTGATGCGGTACGACACCTTCACCCGCGCCATCCACACCTCGTACCGCGCGTCCTTCGACCGCACCCCGGCCGCCGCGCTCAGCGTCGTGCTGGTGGTGATGACGGTGGCCCTGGTCGCCGCCGAGGCCCGTACGCGCGGACGCGCCGGGCACGCAAGGACCGGCACCGGCACCGCCCGCCCGGCCGTACCGATGGCACTGGGCCGGTGGGGACCGCCCGCGTTGCTGTGGTGCGGGGCGGTCGTGGCCGTGGCCATCGTCTTCCCGCTCGGCACCCTCGCGTACTGGCTGACCGCCGGGAGTTCGGCCACCTGGGACCTGGGCGCGATCGCGGACACCGCGTGGGCCACGCTCACCGTCGCCGCGGCCGGGGCCGCCCTCACCACGGCCCTCGCCCTGCCCGTCGGGGTGATCGCCGCCCGGCACCGGGGGCGCGGCGCGCGCCTGCTGGAGCAGGCGGCGTACGCGGGCCATGCGCTGCCCGGAATCACGGTCGCCCTCTCCCTGGTCTTCTTCGCGGTCCGCTACGCGTACCCCCTGTACCAGCAACTCCCGCTCCTGGTCTGCGCGTACGCGGTCCTCTTCCTGCCGGTCGCGGTGGCCGCCACGCGGGCCGCCGTGCTCCAGGCGCCACCCGTGCTGGAGGACGTGGCCCGGTCGCTGGGGCGGCGGCCGTGGCAGGTCCTGCGCGAGGTGACCGTGCCGCTGGCCGCGCCGGGGGTGGCGGCGGGGGCGGCACTCACGTTCGTGGTCTGCATGAAGGAGTTGCCCGCCACCCTCCTCCTGCGCCCCACCGGCATGGACACCCTGGCCACCCGCCTCTGGACCGAAACGGGCGCCGGCTCCTTCGCGGCGGCCGCCCCCTACGCGGCCGCGCTGATCCTGCTGGCGGCCGTCCCTTCGTACCTCCTGGGGAGACACCGCACGTGAACACAGACAGGCGCCGCACATGAACGAGCTCCATGTCGAAGGGCTGACCAAGTCGTACGGGGACGGCGACCCCGTCCTGAGAGGGCTGGACCTGACCGTGCCGACCGGCGCCCTGGCGGCCGTCCTCGGCCCCTCCGGCTGCGGCAAGACGACCCTGCTGCGCATCGTCGCCGGCTTCCTGCGCGCCGACGCGGGCACGGTACGGGTGGGCGACCGGGTCCTGACCGGCCCGGGTGCGGGCGTCCATGTGCCACCCGAGCGGCGCCGCGTCGGCATCGTCCCGCAAGAGGGCGCGCTGTTCCCGCACCTGAGCGTGGCGCACAACGTGACCTTCGGCCTGAAGGGTGTGGACCGGGCCGAGCGGCGCCGCCGCACGGAAGAGATGCTGGAACTGGTCGGCCTGGCAGGCTACGGCGACCGCATGCCGCACGAACTGTCGGGCGGCCAGCAGCAACGCGTCGCCCTCGCCCGGGCGCTCGCCCCGCGCCCTCAACTGGTGCTGCTGGACGAGCCGTTCAACGCTCTCGACAGCGCGCTACGGGCGGGAGTACGGGCCGACGTGCGGACGGCGCTGCGCGCGACGGGAGCCACGGCCGTGCTGGTCACCCACGACCAGCAGGAGGCGCTGTCCACCGCCGACCTCGTCGCCGTCGTCCGCGACGGCCGCGTCGCCCAGTGCGCCACCCCGCAGGATCTCTACCGGCGCCCCGCCGACCCCTGGGTCGCCGACTTCGTGGGCGACGCCGTCCTGCTCCCCGGCACGCTCGAAACCGACGGCACGGCCCGCACCCCGCTGGGCACCGTGCCCCTGGGCGCCCCGCCCACGGGCCTGCGTACCGGCACGGTCCTGCTCCGCCCGGAACAGCTCCGCCTCACCGACCCCACCGCGGAAGACGCGGCACGGGGCACGGTGACCGACGTCTGCTACTACGGCCACGACGCCATGGTCACCGTGTCCGTCGACGGCCACGACGCCCCGGTCGGCATCCGGGTCGCGGGCCCGCTGCGGGTGCGGCCGGGGGAGGAGACGGGGGTGCGGATTGTGGG
>NZ_JAAKZX010000191.1 GCF_011045025.1 Streptomyces ureilyticus | reverse complement strand
GGCCAGGTACGCCGTGCGCTCGAGGGCCTGGCCTCGGTCGGTGCGCGCGTCCTAGGCGCCGTCGTCACCGCTGCGCAGGGTGACGCGGGTGCCGGACGCTACCTGGCACCATGGCCGTGTGGATGATTTCGTCTTCGTCAGCGGGCGGCTCTCCCTGGACCTCGCGGGCACGCTGCTCTGGCGACGAAGCCGACGCACCGAACTGCTGCGTTCCCCCGACGACCTGCGACGCTGGATCCACCAGGCCGGACTGCTCGACGCGCCCGGCCTTCTGGACGCACGCGCCCTGTCGAGAATGTGCCGTCTCAGGGAAGCGGTGTACGCGCTGGTTGGCGCATGGCCCCTGACACCGCCCGCGGACAGCGAGGTGCGGGAAGCCCTCGCCGAGGTGAACGAGACGGCCCGGCTGCCGCTGCCGAGGCTCCAACTCGACGAGGACGGTCGCCTGACACGTACCGGGGGCATCGACGAGGTGCTCGGCGCGGTGGCACGGGACGCAGTGGACCTTCTGGGCGGCACCGACTTCACTCGCGTGCGGGAATGCCTCAACGAGGACTGCACCCGGCTGTTCGTGGACCTGTCGCGGTCCGCCAACCGCCGCTGGTGCGGCATGAGCGAGTGCGGGAACCGACACAAGGTGGCCAACTACCGCAAGCGGCGGCAGGGGACAGCACGCTGACCGCCTCCGAGCATCGCCTGCCGCCCGCCCCGCCCTTCCAGCCAGGCCGGAACGGGCAGCAAAGCACGGACGATCTGCCATTCCGCCTCCGTCATGTCCGAGCCGTAGCAAGAGGCGCGGTCTGGGCCGTCGGCCGCATTGCCGAACCTGTGCGGGCAGTCACACGACGGAGAACCCGAGTTGGGCTCCACACACGCGAGCGCGAAAGACTGCGGCAACAGGGCCTCCCGGAACAGCTCGTTGGCTTCGACAACCCCGAGCTACCGCGAGGCCCTGCCTTCATGCGTCGACCGCACCGCGATCACCCGATCAGGACCCTTGTTCGACCAGGCAAGCCCGTTGATCGGTAAGCGGATGGCTTCTAAAGGTGATAGTGAAGCAGCGGTCGACCATGGTCTCGGCCGAACCGAAGAGGACCACGAAGCGCTGATACATGCGGGAGAACTCAATGGTGACCCGTGTGCTTCCTTCGGCGGAATCGACCGCGAACAGGCTGCCGTATCCGAGGCGTTCAACCGAAGCCAGAGCAGCTTCCACATCCTGCCGGTCGACCGGGAGGGTGCCGTCCTGAGCTACGACGGCATCAGCGAAACGTCGCGCATCATTCCGGGTCGCTTGGAAGGCAGCATCCTTCCTCGCCGCTTCGCGGTAGCTGCCGATCCCGTACGAGACCAGAAGTGCTGCCAGAAACGTCAGCACGAGCGCTCCCAGCGCTTTCGCCCAGGGAGCAGACCTTCCCATCTGATCAGCTGTCCTCGCGGCCAATTAAGGCAGTCGCCCGATCCCTTGCCCAGGTCCTTAGCCCCAAGATGACGAGCCATGACGACTTCGGCATCGGGATCGGCATCGGCATCGAGTACGCCATGGGCAGTAACCCGTGTCCTCAAGGACCGCAACGCCGGCCTCTACCTGGGCGGAGTCGTGGTCTCCGGGTTCGGATCGTCGGCGATGTGGCTGGTGGCCGGGGTCTGGGTGAAGGAGCTGACCGGCTCGGACGGGGTGGCCGCTCTCTGTGTTTTCGCGCTCTGGGCACCCACGCTGATCGGTCCCCTCCTGGGCACGCTCGCCGACCGCACCCGTCGCAGGCCTCTGTTGGTGTGGACGAACCTGGGGCTGTCCGTGCTCCTCCTGTCCCTCCTCGTCGTCGACTCCCCGGGCACCCTCTGGATCCTCTTCGCCGTGCTGCTCGTGTACGGCGCGACCGGCGTCGTCCATGACGCGGCGGAGTCGGCTCTGGTCGCCGCGGCGGTCGACGAGCGGCTCCTCGGTGACTTCAACGGTCTGCGGATGTCGGCCAACGAGGGGATGAAGCTGGTCGCCCCGCTCGCCGGAGCGGGGCTGTACGCCGCCTACGGGGGCGCCTCCGTCGCACTGCTCGACGCGCTCACCTTCGTACTGGCCGCGGGCCTCTACACCCTCCTGCGGGTACGCGAGCCGAAGCCGCTCCGGGCCCCGGCCTCCGTCGGCTGGCGCACGCAGACGGCCGACGGCGCCCGCTACCTCTGGCGTCACGCGACGCTGCGCCCCCTCGTCCTCGCCGGCGGCACGACCATGCTCTTCGCGGGCCTCAACGGCGCGATGATCTACGCGGTGGCGGAAGGTCTGGGCCACTCCCCCGCCTACGTAGGTCTGCTGTACGCCGTCCAGGGCGTCGGTTCGGTGGCCGTCGGTCTGGCCTCGGGCCCACTTCTCCGCCGACTGGGCGCACACCGGTTCGCCGGGTACGGCATCGCGCTCACCGCCCTGGCCGTGGCCGCCCGCGCGCTCCCGTACGACGCGGTGGCCCTCGTCTCGTCCGCGGTGGTCGGCGTGGGGCTCCCGTGCGTGCTGATCGCGGCCCTCACCACGGTTCAGCGCGAGACTCCGGACGACCTCCTGGGCCGTACGACCGCGACCGCCAACACGCTGATGTTCGCCCCGAACGCGGTGGGACTCGCGCTGGGTGCGGGCCTGGTCGAACTGGTCGATCACCAGGCGCTGTTGGTGACGTTCGGGCTGGTCCGGCTGGTGACGGTCCTGCCGTTGCTCAGGCAGCGTCAGCCGAGCCGCGCCAGCGCATCCGCCACCAGCGACAGGTCCTCGTCGGACGCCAACCCCGCGTGATACAGCCGTACTTCGGTGGCTCCCCGCTCGACCGCCCGTGCCACGTCCTCCGCGAGCGTGCCCGGGCTGCCGCCCATCCCGCTCACGACGGGGAAATTGGCCGCCAGCACACTCCTCTCAACAGCCTGCTCGGCGAAGGGAGTCAGCAGCTCGGGCCCTCCGGCACACGGCACGACCACGCCGTCGGCCACCGACAGGATGTGTGCGGGATCCACGCCGACGTTCGCGCCGACGTGGTACGAGGCGGGGTCCGCGTGCAGCAGGATCTGGAACCCATCGGGAGCGGCCGCGCGTACGGCGGCGACGGCCTCCGTCTGGAGGGAGCGGGCGACGGAGTCCCGCCAGGCGCGCGTGGCCGTCGCGAGTTCGGCGCCGAGGAGCTTCTCCACCGCTTCCCAGGCTCCGGTGGGTGCTTCGCCCCGCCATACGGGTTCCAGGGCGCGCCGGACCGAGGCCGCCAACTCGTCGGGGGCCAAGCCCCGTTGCGTATAGCCGTCGCGGCAGGAGGGGCAGAAGCACAGCGACATCAGGTACTGGCCGGCGTCCCCGAGTTCCACCCCGGCCGTCTTGTCGTGGGCGTGGAGGTGCACGAGGCCGTACCACCCAAGGGACTCCAACTCCGTCCCCCCAGCCCCGGGGCGCACCGCCGCCTCGACGGCCAGGTCGACGAGGTACGCGCGCGTGTCGGGCTGCGCGATGCAAGGAGCCCACGGGTAACGGTCTCCGTAGGCGTTGACCACGGAGGTGTCCGGGAACTCGTCCCCCATACGGGAGTTGTGCGCCAGCACCACCCAGGTGTGCACGTCGAGCCCGGCCTCCGCGAGGGACGCGGCGGCCTCCCCGTACGCGTCGCCGGGCGCCCAGTCCCCGGCCGCGTACGGCCTGAGCCGGCGTCCCTCCCAGCGCGGGCCGGGCGGGTAGAGCACGGCCGCGTGCCGGGCCGTAACGATCCGGTGGCGGGGGTGCCGGGGGGTCAGCGCGCGCGTGGAGTGGTAGGCGGAGGCGAGCGTCGCCTGCCGTACGCCCAGGCCGGCGATGCGCGCGGCGGACTCGGGGTCGCCGTTGACGTCCCACGGGTAGACGAAGGTGGACGCCTTCAGAGACGCATTTGGCGTCCCCTTCACAGAGCCTGCCGCCTCGCTCACTTGACCTCCTGGAGAAGCGCCTCGCCCCGCTCGATCAGCTGGGCGAGCTGCTTGACGTGGTCGTCGCTCGGCTCGTGCAGCGGCGGCCGTACCTCGCCCACGTCGAGACCCCGCAGCCGTACGCCCGCTTTGACGAGGGAGACAGCGTATCCGCGGCCCTGGGCGCGCAGTTCGACGAGGGGACGGTAGAAGCCGTCGAGCAGGCGATTCGCGGTGGTGTCGTCTCCGGTGTTCAGCGCCTTGTGGAAGGCGAGGGCGAGCTCCGGCGCGAAACAGAAGACCGCCGACGAGTACAGCGTGATGCCGATGCCGCGGTAGGCGAGGCCGGTGAGTTCGGCGGTCGGCAGTCCGTTGAAGTAGAGGAATTCGTCCGGGACTTCGGCACGTACCGCGCTCACGATGCGCTGCATCAGATCGAGGTCGCCGACACCGTCCTTGAAGCCGATGATGCCCTCGGTGCGGGCCAGTGAGACGACGGTCTCGGGGGTGAACACGGCGTTGTCACGCTGGTAGACGATGACCTCGAGCGAGGTGGCGCGGGCCAGTTCGGTGTAGTGCCGCAGCAGGCCCTCCTGCCCGGCGACCACGAGATACGGCGGCATGGCGAGCAGTCCGTCCGCCCCGGCCTCCTCGGCGAGCTTCGCGTACCGGACGGCGAGCGCGGTTCCGTACCCGGCGCCCGCGATCACCGGCACGCGGCCCGCCGTCTCCTCGACGGCCGCGCGTACGCAGTCCTGGAACTCCTCGGGGGTGAGCGCGTGGAACTCCCCGGTTCCGCAGCAGGCGAAGACGGCGGCGGCCCCGGCCTCGACACCCCGCCGGACGTGCGCGCGGTACACGTCGAGGTCGACGGCACCGTCAGGGCCGTACGCGGTGACGGGGAAGAACAGCGGCCCGCTCGGGACACTGAGGCGAGTGGCAAGGGGCGCTGACGTCACGGGCTCTCCCTAGGCATGCACGCACACGCCGACCGTGCACGTTTCCGGTCCAACGCTTCTGACCTACGTTCCTGATCCACGTTTCTGATTCATGTCCATATTTCTGAACGCGTCCACGCTAAAGCGCCTCCCAGGGGGCGGTCAAGCGGGCGAAGTCCCCAGACAGGGGCGACATAAGCCAATCACCGCGCGGATTTCCCGGCCCCGCGCGACACTTGACGCGGCCGGACGGCGATCCATAGTTTGTCCACGAATGTGAATGCCGTACACGATGACGGCTGTTGATCCAAGGATGATCCAAGGAGACCCGAGGATGCCCGCTCCCCGCACCGTTCTGCTCACCGGCGCCGCCGGCGGCCTCGGCACCCTGATGCGGGGACTGCTGCCCGCGTACGGATACGAGTTGCGGCTCCTCGACCTGCGCCCCATAGAGGGCGAGCCGGACGCGATCGCCGCTGACCTCGGCGACAAGGAGGCCCTGCGCGAGGCCGTACGCGGCGTCGACGCGATCATCCACCTCGCGGGCATCTCCCTGGAATCCACCTTCGACAAGATCCTCAAGGCGAACATCGAGGGCACGTACAACCTCTACGAGGCCGCCCGCGAGGAAGGCATCCGGCGCATCGTCTTCGCCTCCTCCAACCACGCGGTCGGCTTCACTCCCCGCCCGCGGGGCGAGGCACCTCACGACCCGAGCACGCTGATCCCCATCGACACCCCGCGCCGCCCGGACACCTTCTACGGGCTGTCGAAGTCGTTCGGTGAGGACCTGGCGCAGTTCTACTGGGACAAGCACGGCATGGAGACCGTGTCCGTACGGATCGGCTCCTGCTTCCTGGAGCCGACCAGCGTGCGCATGCTGTCGGTGTGGATGAGCCCCGGCGACGGCGCCCGCCTCTTCCACGCGGCCCTGACCGCCGAGGACGTCCAGCACACGGTCGTCTACGGCTCGTCCGCGAACACCCGCCTGTGGTGGGACCTCTCGACCGCCCGGGCGCTGGGTTACGAGCCGCAGGACGACTCGGAGCAGTACGCCGGGAAGCTCATCGCCGAGCAGGGCGAGCTGGACTCGGAGAACCCGGACCACGACTACCTGGGCGGCCACTTCGTGACCAAGCCACCGATCTGGCCGTACTGACCGCTGCGGACACTTCGGGCACCCCCAATGCGCCTATAGGCGTGGCCGGGCGCGCTGCGTCTTCCCCTCGCGGGGTCGGCCCGTTCCGACGGCGGTGGCGCCAGGATCTCCTCGGGGCCGTGACACCTGGCGAGCAGATCCTCCTCGAAGGTCTCCAGACCGTGGAAGCCTGCCTGTGCGGCGGCGGAGAGCTTCTCGGGCGGCGAGCCGCCGAGGCAGACCGTGGCGATGGATTTACGCATGTCGGGTCGTGTCCGCCTGCCGGTCCCGGCTTCCGATACTGATCCAGGTCTTTCCCGCCCGTTCGGCGGCGCCGGTGAAGGCCTGCTGGGCCTCTTCCAGCGAGTACCGCGACTGGACCACGGCTCCTGGCCGTGCCTGGCCCAGTTCGGCGAGCGCCTCGGTGAAGTCACCGGGATGGTCGTAGATCATCGATCCGCGCAGCACCAACTGCCGCCGGACCACGTCGTCAAGGGTGAGTGGCAGCTGCGCCGGGCTGAGGCCGATCAGCACCACGGTGGCGCCCGGTGCCGCGCGGTCCACCGCCGGAGGCAGGGCCGGTACATGGCCCGATGTCTCGAAGACATACGTGAACCCCGTGCGGCCGTCGTCGGCCACCGCGCCCAGCTGTTGGGCTTGCGCGAGCCGGAGCGGGTGAGGTTCGGTGACGACAGGCCGGACGCCGAGGCGGGTCAGGGTGAGGCAGACCAGCAGTCCCTGTGCTCCGGCCCCGATGATCAGGCAGCGGTCCGCGGCCGTCACTCCGCTGCGCCGTACTGCGGACCGGGCGACGGTGTACGGCTCGGCGCTCGCGAGGTCGGCGCTGCTCAGGCCGTCGGGCACGGAGTGGGCGAAGTGCGCGGGAACAGCGACACGTTCGGCGAGGACGCCGGGTGCGTTCAGACCGACGATGATCCGGTGGGGACAGGCCGAGGTCAGTCCGGTGAGGCAGTCGGTGCACTTGAGGCAGGGGTAGTTGGGCTCGATGACCACGGTCTGGCCGACCGACCGCCCCTGTACCGAGCTCCCCACGGTGACGATGCGGCCGAAGCCCTCGTGGCCCGGGACCCATGGAGCCGCGGGTGAGAGGCGCTTGCCGTGGAACACGGCGATGTCGGTGCCGCACAGGCCGACACCGTCCATCTCCACGATGACGTCATGAGGGCCGCAGGCAGGCTCCGGCCAGTCCTCGACCGTGTCGATCCGGCCCGGGGTTATCAGCACAGCTGCTTTCACCCAACACCTCCAGTGGTCCACTACACGGATCATACGATCCGCTGTACGGTCAGAATACGACCGAAGGGCATCCCCAACAAGAGGACAAAGGCCTTGTGAACCGCGGCAGTTCGGCAGCAGGAAGGCCGTCGTGCGCGTCCAAAAGGCGCGCACGACGGCCTGGGGGCGGTCCGCTGCCCGGTCAGAAGATGAAAGATCGGGGCGGCGGGATGGGATGGGATGGGATGGCGAGTTCGTTGAATCACGATCCCGGAACAGCGAGCGGGAGCAGCGACTCTGCATCAGGCGGCTGTGTACCAGAAGGTTCTGGATCAGAGGGTCGCATCGGCTCGCGGCGACGACTGTCCGACGGTGGACGGGACCTCAGCCCGGTCGCCGCGCATGCGCAGTGCCACAACAAAGGAGATCGCGCAGCCGAGCGCGAAGTAACCGGCGACGAGGTACCAGCCGCCGTCCGCCCACAGCACCAGCGAGCTCAGGACGAAGGGGGTGAAACCACCGCCGACGACACTGGCGAGCTGGTAGCCCACGCCGGCGCCGCTGTAGCGGTACTCGGGGCCGAACATCTCGGTGAACAGTGACTGCTGGACGGCGACGGCCATGTCGTGGGCGCCGTTCACCAGAAGGACCGCGCAGACGATGATCAGGACCATGGAGCCGGATTCCAAGGCCCAGAAGAAGGGGAGGGAGCCCGCCACACCCAGCGCGGAGCCCCACAGATAGACCGAGCGCCGGCTGTAGCGGTCGGCGAGGTAGGCGAAGGCGGGGATGGTGAGGATGGCCAGTGCGCCGACGGCGAGGTTGACGTTGAGCAGGCTGTCGCGGTCCAGCCCGAATTCGGTGGTGCCATAACTGAGGGCGAAGTTGGTGACGCCGTAGAAGGTGAACAGCTCCACCAGACGCAGGCCGATGATGGCGAAGAAGCCCTTGGGGTTGGACTTGACCGCGGCGATCAGCGGCATGCGCGGCTTCTCGTCCTCCTCGAGCGTAGCGACCTGCTCGGTGAAGACCTCAGACTCTTCGACCTTCGCCCGGATGACCAGGCCGATGATGACGATGACCGCGCTGACCAGGAACGGAATGCGCCAGCCCCAGGTACGGAACGCCTCGTCGGAGACGGTTCCCGATATGAACTTGGTGATCAGGGTGGCGAGCAGCAGACCGACCGACGCGCCGACCTGTACGCCGCTGCTGTAGAGGGAGCGCCACTTGGGCGGCGCGTTCTCCACCGCCATGAGCGCCGCGCCGCCCCACTCGCCGCCGACCGCGAAGCCCTGCGCGGCGCGCAGCACCACCAGTAGCAGCGGGGCCCAGATTCCGGCCTGAGCGTGGGTGGGCAGCACACCGATCAGCGTGCTGGCCAGACCCATGATCAGCATGGTGAGGACCAGCATCTTCTTGCGGCCCAGCCGGTCGCCGAAGTGCCCGAAGACAATGCCGCCGAGCGGCCGGAACAGGAAGCCGACACCGAAGGTGGCCCAGGCGGCCAGCGTGCCCACGGCCGGGCTGACGTTGGGGAAGAAGATCTCGTTGAAGAGAAGCCCGGCGATGATCCCGTAGAGGAAGAAGTCGTACCAGTCGACCACGGCTCCCATGAAGCTCGCCATCGCCGCCCTCCTCGCCACGCCGGAGCTTCTGGCGCCGCCGGCTGCTGCCGGGCTCTGCATGCTGTTCAACTCACACACTCCATTGGATGCGGCGATTCGCGGCCGGACCCGCGCACGGGCGGAGTTCACGGCCGGGACACGAATGACTGTGGTGGGACCAAGCACCTGGGCGACAGCGCTCCGGGGTGTGGAGCCGGCCGTCGACGGTGGTGGGTCGCGCCGCGGCGGTACGGGCGGTGACCCTCAACTTGCGATCCACTCAACGGATCAAATGGACCGAGTAGCGGAAACATACGGCCGGTGTTCCGAGTCGACAAGAGTTACGGCAGAATTTGTGTCGAAGAGGTCCCAGCGGTCCGCGCAACGGGCCACGTCAGGTGAGACCAGCGGCAGGCAGGCAGAACTCCGCGGAGTGATCAGTACGGAGGAGGGTGTCAGCGTGGACAGCGGGGCGGCACAGGCCGGCGCGGAACGCGAACCGCACGGCACGAGCGTCAGGAGCGTACGGCGCGCCCTGGACATCCTCGGCCTGCTCAGCGAGGAGCGGCCGCTGATCACACTGCGGGAGATCACCGACGCCACCGGGTTGCCGAAGACGACCGTGCTGCGCCTGGTGCAGACGCTGGAGGAGAGCGGCCTGCTGTGGTCGGACGAGGGCGGCTACATCGCCGGACCCGGTCTGTGGCGCTGGGCCTACCTCGCACGCAGCCAGTGGGAGATCCCCCGTGAGACCCGCAAGGTCATGAGGGACCTCGCCGACCGGCTGGGGGAGACGGTCAACATCTTCGTCGCCCGCGATCTCCACCGTGTCTGCGTCGCGCACGAGGAGAGCCCGCACCCCCTGCGCCACGTGGTCGACGTCGGCCACGAACAACCGCTGTGGGCCGGCGCATCCTCGAAGATCCTGCTGCACGACGCCTCCGAAGCACAGCTGCGCCGCATCGCCCAGGCCTCACCCCACGGCGAGGACCATGCCGCGCAATTGCGTACATCCGCGCAGGAGGCGGCGCGCCGGGGCTACGCGGTGAGCAACAGCGAATGGGACGAAGGACTCACCGCCGTCGCCGTCCCCCTCACCAGCCCCTCGGGCACCGTCGTCGCCTCCCTCTCGGTCAGCGGCCCCGACCACCGGTTCCCCTACGCAGCCATCGAGCGTTTCGCCACCGACCTCACGGAAGCGGCCCGACTCATCTCTGATCAGGGCTTCAGTCATCCGCTGAGCTACGGCCGCCGCAGCGCGAGGGACTAGCGGCACCCTGTTCCTGTCCCTTCGGTACGGCTCCGCGCGTTCCCAACGCTGTATGCGGTAGCGCTGCGCAACCGCTCCGCCGTGCACTCACCTCGTTCACGTACCGAGATCAGCGGTGAGCCACCGCGGTCGTCGGCCAGGGCGACGCGGGGCGTGCGGTGTGTGAGGGCGGTGGGCGGGCGGCGCGTCCGCGACTCGCCCACCGCCTGATCGGTCAACCACGTGCGAGGACGCCCGTGAACGGGCGAAGAAGTCACGCCCGGTGCATTTACTCTCGCCCCTCTTGCGGGGACCTTGAGGACGGCGTAATTTCGCTCTCCGGATCGCCAAGACCACCTGGCGGATCTGAAGGGGTCCACTTCGCGTACTGCGCCTCATCGCAGCCGATGGATCCGAGCCTGACAGCAGCGGCCCCATCCCTCCCTTCGCCGCGCTCTGCGCCTGCCCTCCTCACCCCCGGGCGGCCATCACCCTTTCCGTCAGTTCGCCCTTGAGCCATGGAAGTTGCCATGAGACGCGCATCCAGATCCGGACCAGGCATGGGGGCGGCCGTCGCCAGTTTCATCGGGGCGGTCGCCGACTGGTACGACTTCTTCCTCTATGGGATCGTCGCCGGCCTGCTCTTCGACGAGCTGTTCTTTCCCGACGTCAGTCCCGCCGTCGCCACCCTGGCGGCCTGGTCCACGTTCGGTGTCGGCTTCCTCTTCCGGCCTTTGGGCGGCATCGTCTTCGGCCACTTCGGCGACCGGTTGGGCCGCAAGAAGATGCTGATCGTCACCATGCTGATCATGGGCGTTGCGTCGACCCTGATAGGCGTGCTCCCCACCTATGCCGAAGCCGGCATCTGGGCCCCGGTCCTCCTCGTCACCCTGCGCGCCGCCCAGGGCTTCGCCGTCGGCGGCGAATGGGGCGGCGCCGCCCTGATGGCCGTGGAGAACGCCCCGCGCAAGTGGCGCTCCCTCTACAGCAGCGGAGTCCAGGTCGGCGCCTCGGTCGGACTGCTGCTGGCCACCGCCGCCGTCAAGTTCCTCTCGGTCCGCCTGCCCGAAGAGGATTTCCGCGACTGGGGATGGCGCGTTCCCTTCCTCGCCAGCGCCGCCATCGTCATCGTCGGCATGATCGTGCGGGCCACGGTCGCGGAATCCTCCGCCTTCGTCGAACACACCGCCGCCCGCCCCCACCCGCAGCGCCGACGGCTGCCGCTGCTCGCCGCCATCAAGGCGTACCCCTCCGGCTTCCTCAGCATCATCGGCCTGCGCTTCGTCGAACTCCTCACCTTCTACTGCGTGACCACCTTCGGGCTGAGCCATGCCGCCGAGCAGTACGGCCTGAACCGCGACGCCCTGCTCGACATCAACCTCATGGTCGGCGCGCTGGCCATCGTCACGATCCCGGTCTACGCCTACCTCGCCGACCGCTTCACCCGCCGCTCCGTCTACCTCTGGGGCGCGGGCATCGGCGTCCTCGGTGCCCTCCCCTACTTCGTGGCCCTGCAGTCCGGATCGTTGATCCTGATCGCCGTGACGGCGGTCCTGCTGGTCAACGGCGCCCACGACATGGCCGTGGCGGTCCAGCAGTCCCTGTTCACCGACATGTACGGTCCAGAGTTCCGCTACAGCGGCGCCGGCGTCGGCTACCAACTCGCCAGCGTCATCGGCGGCGGCTTCACCCCCCTCATCGCCGGCGCTCTCGTTCTGTGGGCAGGCGGCGGCTGGGCCTTGGTCGCCATGTACCTCCTGATCGGCTGCGGCATCTCCTTCACGGTCGCCCTCAACCTGCACTCAGGCCATCCAAGCCACCCCCGTACGTCCGTTTCCTCGACCCCGCCGGCCCGAACGGCCCCATGAGCCGTGTTCCGCCACACCCCTCTTCATCGCGGCGCGGGCGGGCACCGAACGGGCCCGCCCGCCCCACTGTTCGGGCGTCCGCGCTGCCCGAATTCCGCTCCGCCGCAGGTCCGACGCGGGTAGTCGCCGCGCGAAACGGGCGCACACGGGCGTCATTGATTCCATAACAGACCTGGTCAGCGCCGCACACCCGCTGTAGAACTTCCCCCATGGGTCCACCGGGCCCGAACGGGCAACAACGAGCCACACCGGCTTGAGTGCCCCGGAGGCGAGCGAGAGAACACAGCACGGAGAGCGGGTGGCCATGAGCGCGGAGGAACGGCAGCGGGAGATCGTCAAGGCCGCCCGCCGCACGGGCGCCGTCGACGTCAACGCCCTCGCCGCCGAACTGGGCGTCGCCAAGGAGACCGTACGCCGCGATCTGCGCGCCCTGGAGGACCACGGCCTGGTCCGCCGCACCCACGGCGGCGCCTATCCCGTGGAGAGCGCCGGCTTCGAGACGACGCTCGCCTTCCGTGCCACGAGCCACGTACCCGAGAAGCGCCGGATCGCGACCGCGGCGGCCGAGCTGCTCGGGGACGCCGAGACGGTCTTCGTCGACGAGGGCTTCACCCCACAGCTCATCGCCGAGTCACTGCCCCGGGACCGGCCACTGACCGTGGTCACCGCCTCCCTGCCGACCGCGGGCGCGCTCGCCGAGTCCGAGAACATCTCGGTCCTGCTGCTCGGCGGCCGGGTCCGGCACGGCACACTCGCGACCGTCGACCACTGGACCACGAAGATGCTCGCCGGCTTCGTCATCGACCTGGCGTACATCGGCGCCAACGGCATCTCCCGTGAACACGGCCTGACCACGCCCGACCCCGCCGTCAGCGAGGTCAAGTCGCAGGCGATCCGGGCCGCGCGCCGGACCGTGTTCGCAGGCGTGCACACCAAGTTCGGGGCCGTCAGCTTCTGCCGGTTCGCGGAGATCAGCGTCCTGGAGGCAATCGTCACCAGCACGTTCCTCCCCACCGCCGAGGCCCACCGCTACTCGCTGCAGGGCCCGCAGGTCATCCGCGTCTGAAAAACCAACCGACCCCTCCGTAGGCACCGCATTACTCAATGTCATCCCCTGTGCACCAAAATATCCAGGAGCGATCCATGCGAACCCAGAGCCGACGGAGGCCGCGCGGGCTACTCGCCGCGGCCGCCGCAGGGACGCTGCTCGCCCCGCTGCTCTCCGGCTGCTGGACCGGAGCGGGCGGAGCCGGTTCCGGCGGCAACTCCATCAACGTCCTCATGGTCAACAACCCGCAGATGGTGGAGCTGCAGAAGCTCACCGCCGCCCACTTCACCAAGGAGACCGGCATCAAGGTGAACTTCACCGTGCTGCCGGAGAACGACGTCCGCGACAAGATCAGCCAGGACTTCGCCAACCAGGCCGGCCAGTACGACGTCGCCACCCTCAGCAACTACGAGATACCGATCTACGCCAAGAACGGCTGGCTGCACGAGATGAACTCGTACGTCGCCAAGGACAGCGCGTACGACGAGAAGGACGTCCTCAAGCCGATGCGGCAGTCCCTGACCGCCGAGGACGGCAAGCTCTACGGACAGCCCTTCTACGGCGAGTCCTCCTTCCTGATGTACCGCAAGGACATCTTCGCCAAGGAGGGCCTCACCATGCCCGAGCGCCCGACATGGACACAGGTGGCGGACCTCGCCGCCAAGGCCGACGGCGCCGAGTCGGGCATGAAGGGCATCTGTCTGCGCGGACTGCCGGGCTGGGGCGAGATCATGGCGCCGCTCACCACGGTCGTGAACACCTTCGGCGGCACCTGGTTCGACAAGAACTGGAAGGCGCAGCTCAACTCCCCCGAGTTTGAAAAGGCGACGAAGTTCTACGTGGACCTCGTCCGCGAACACGGTGAGTCCGGCGCCGCCCAGTCCGGCTTCGCCGAGTGCCTCAACAACATGACCCAGGGCAAGGTCTCCATGTGGTACGACGCCACATCCGCCGCCGGCTCCCTGGAGTCCGCCAACTCCCCCGTCAAGGGCAAGATCGGCTACGTACCGGCACCGGTCGAGAAGACGAAGTCCTCCGGCTGGCTCTACACCTGGGCCTGGGGCATCCAGGACGCGTCCCGGAACCCGGACAAGGCCTGGAAGTTCGTCTCCTGGGCGTCCAGCAAGGAGTACGAGGAGCTCGTCGGCGAGGAGATCGGCTGGTCCAACGTACCGGCCGGCAAGCGGGCGTCGACGTACACGAACCCCGCCTACGCCAAGGAGGCGTCCGCCTTCCAGGAGACGACGAAGGACGCCATCGAGGGCGCCCGGCCGAACGATCCCGGAGTGCAGCCGCGGCCGGCCCCCGGCATCCAGTTCGTCGGCATCCCCGAGTTCACCGACCTGGGCACCAAGGTCTCGCAGGAGATCAGCGCGGCCATCGCCGGGCGCCAGTCCGTCGAGTCGGCCCTGAACAAGTCGCAGCAACTCGCTGAGGAGATCTCCGAGGAGTACGAGGGACGATGACCGCCACGACGACAGCTCCAGTAGCCGCCCCACCCGTACGCACGACGAAGCCCCCTTCGGGCCGACTGCGCGCCTGGGCGACCAGGGCCCCGCTCCTGCCCGCCCTGATCTTCATGATCGCCGTGACCCAACTCCCGTTCGTGGCCACGCTGGTGATCTCCTTCTTCGACTGGAACTCGCTCTACCCGGACGCCCGGGAGTTCGCGGGCTTCGCCAACTACTCCGAGGTCCTGACCGACGCGGATCTGCGCAAGTCGGTCTTCACCACGATCCTGCTGACGGCGGCCGTGGTCCTGGCCAGCCTCGTCGTCGGCCTGATCCTGGCGCTGCTCCTGGACCGCAAGTTCCGGGGCCGCGGCATCGTCCGTACGCTCATGATCGCGCCGTTCCTGGTGGTCCCAGTGGCTGCGGCCCTCCTGTGGAAGCACGTGCTCTACAACCCGGAGTACGGCCTGTTCAACGGTCTGCTGCACTACGTGGGCGGCCCGCAGCCGGACTGGATCTCCGACAACCCGCTGCTCGCCATCGAGGCCTCACTGATCTGGCAGTGGACGCCCTTCATGATGCTGATCCTGCTGGCGGGCCTGCAGAGCCGCGACCACGCGCAGATCGAGGCGGCGAAGGTGGATGGCGCCAGCGACTGGCAGGTCTTCCGCTACCTGACGCTCCCCCATCTGCGCCGCTACCTCGAACTCGGCGCCCTCCTGGGCTCGATCTACATCGTCCAGAACTTCGACGCGGTCTTCACGATCACGTCCGGCGGCCTGGGCACCGCCAACCTCCCCTACACCGTCTACCAGAGCTTCTACCAGGCCCACGAGAACGGCCTCGCCTCCGCGGCCGGCGTCCTCGTCGTCATCGGCTCGATCATCATCGCGACCTTCGCACTGCGCGTGGTCTCGTCCCTGTTCCGTGAGGAGGTGTCCCGCGCATGAGTGCCACCGCGATACGACTGCGTCCCCGCCGTACCAAGGGAGCCGGCCTGGGTGTGCTGGCCTGGCTGCTCGGCCTGCTGTTCTTCCTGCCCATCGCGTGGATGGCCCTGACGTCCTTCCACTCCGAGGAGGACGCCGCCACCAATCCCCCGTCCTTCGCCGCCGCCCTCACCCTCGACGGCTACCGCGAGTTCTTCGGCGCGGGCGGCGGCGCGAGCCCTTGGCCCTCGCTCATCAACTCGACGGTGGCGTCGCTGGCTTCGACCCTCTTCGTCCTCGTACTGGCCCTCCCGGCGGCGTACGCGCTCTCCATCCGCCCCGTGAAGAAGTGGACGGACGTCCTGTTCTTCTTCCTCTCCACGAAGATGCTGCCGGTGGTGGCGGGCCTCCTGCCGATCTACCTCTTCGCGCGGAACACCGGCCTGCTGGACAACATCTGGCTCCTGGTCATCCTCTACACGTCGATGAACCTGCCGATCGCGGTGTGGATGATGCAGTCGTTCCTCGCCGAGGTCCCGGTGGCGATCATCGAGGCGGCACAGATCGACGGCGCGAAGCTGCCGACGATCCTCGCCCGTGTAGTAGCGCCGATCGCCCTCCCGGGCATCGCCGCCACGGCCCTGATCTGCTTCATCTTCAGCTGGAACGAGCTGCTGTTCGCGAGGGTGCTGACGGGCGTCGTAGCCGAAACGGCCCCCGTCTTCCTCACCGGCTTCATCACCAGCCAGGGCCTGTTCCTGGCGAAGGTGTGCGCCGCCTCGCTCGTCATCTCCCTGCCGGTGCTCGCCGCGGGGTTCGCCGCCCAGGACAAACTGGTCCAGGGCCTGTCGCTGGGAGCCGTGAAATGAAGGCCGCCGTCATCGAGTCCGTGGGCCGCGCCGTCGTCGCCGAGGTCCCGGATCCGACGCCAGGCCCGCGCGAGGTCGTCGTCGAGGTCGCGGCCTGCGGCCTCTGCGGCACCGATCTGCACATCCTCCAGGGCGAGTTCGCACCCAAGCTGCCGATCGTGCCGGGGCACGAGTTCGCGGGCGAGGTGGTCGGGGTGGGCACCCAGGTCACGGAACTGGCGGTGGGCGACCAGGTGGCGGTCGACCCGTCCCTGTACTGCTACGAGTGCCGGTACTGCCGTACGGGCCACAACAACCTCTGCGAGCGCTGGGCCGCGATAGGCGTGTCCACGGCGGGCGGCGCCGCCCAGTACGCCGTCGCGCCCGTGGCCAACTGCGTCAAGCTCCCCGAGCACGTACGCACCCAGGACGCGGCCCTCGTCGAACCCCTCTCCTGCGCGGTCCGCGGCTACGACGTCCTGCAGTCCCGCCTCGGCGCCCACGTCCTGATCTACGGCTCCGGAACGATGGGCCTGATGATGCTGGAGCTCGCGAAGCGGACGGGGGCGGCGAGTGTGGACGTCGTCGACCTGAACCCGACCCGCCTGGCGACGGCCGAGCAACTCGGCGTCTCGGCGTCGGCCGCGACCCCCGACGAGCTGGACCGCCCCCAAGGCTGGGACCTGGTCATCGACGCCACGGGCAACGCGGCGGCCATCCAGGACGGCCTCGACCGGGTGGCCAAGGCCGGTACGTTCCTGCAGTTCGGCGTCGCCGACTACGCGACGCGCGTGACGATCGACCCGTACCGCATCTACAACCAGGAGATCACCATCACCGGCTCCATGGCGGTCCTCCACAGCTTCGAGCGGGCGGCGGAACTGTTCGCGACGGGTGTCCTGGACCCGGACGTGTTCATCAGCGACCGCATTCCGTTGGACCGCTACCCCGAGGCGCTGGAGCAGTTCGCGTCAGGGGTGGGCCGCAAGATCGTCGTAACGCCGTAATCCACTGTCGTCGGGCATGACCGGGCGCTTAGCATCCTGGTCATGCCACGACCACAGGGATTCTCGTACGAGCATCAAGGCGACGGAAGCGTGACGATCACGCACAACGGCCACTCCGCGACAACCCTCCGCGGCCCCCGCGCCACCCAGTTCCTCACGGAAGTGGAATCCGGCGACCCACAACTCGTCATGGCCCGCTGGACCGGCAACTACAAGCGCGGCAACGAACGCACGGCCCGCAACCACCCCCGCAACCGCCGCTGACCCAATTGGGCGGCAGGTAAGGGAACGGTAAAGCGGGCCCGGTCGTTACCCCACACATGACAGCTATGACCCCCGGCTCGAACATCCCTCTCCCCGTCGCCCGCGTGACGGTGGACGTCACCGCACCGGTGCGGCTCGACGTATCGGGCCTGCTGCTCACCGCCGACGGCAAGGTGCGCTCCGACGACGACTTCATCTTCTACAACCAGGCCACGGGCCCCGGTGTGACGTACCGCTCGGGCGGCGGCGCGGCCCCGGACGCGATCGTGGTCGACACGGCCGCCGTGCCCCCGGGCATCGAAAAGATCGTCGTCACGGCGAGCCCGGACGCGGAGGGCCAGACCTTCCAGGGCATCGAACCCACGGCGACGATCCGCAACGCGGACGACAACTCCGTATTGGCGACGTTCACGCCCCCGCAGTTGGGCACGGAGACGGCACTGGTGATCGTGGAGGTTTACCTCCGCAACGGCGCCTGGAAGGCCCGAGCGGTCGGCCAGGGGTACGCGAACGGCCTGGCGGGCATCGCCACGGACTTCGGCGTCTCGGTGGAGGAACCGGCTCCGGCCCCGGCCCCCGCCCAGACTCCCGTAGCC
>NZ_JAAKZX010000190.1 GCF_011045025.1 Streptomyces ureilyticus | reverse complement strand
ACCCCACCGTGCCGGGGGTCCGCGAAACCCAGGGACCGCCGCACCCACCCACACCCACTCGCTCACGGCGACAAGGAACCCACAATGAACCCATGGGTGCACACAGGGAGTTGGGCGAGTTCCTGCGCTCGCGGCGGGCCAGGATCCGCCCGGAGGACGTCGGTTACGCCTCCGGTGCCGGACTGCGCCGCGTACCGGGGCTGAGACGCGAGGAGCTGGCGCATCTGGCGGGCGTGAGCGTCGACTACTACGTACGCCTGGAGCAGGGCCGCAACCACAGCGTGTCCGACGCGGTGCTGGACGCGGTGGCGGAGGCGCTGCGCCTGGACACGGACGAGCGGGCCCACCTCTTCCGCCTGGCGCGCCCGCAGAAACCGCAGGACGACCCCGGCGGCACCTTCGACGCCCCGCGCCCCGGAGTGCGGCAGCTCCTGGACTGGATCACGGCTCCGGCGCTCGTCCTCGGCCGCCGTATGGACGTACTCGCCTGGAACCGCGCGGCCTCGGCCCTCATCACCGACTTCGCCGAACTCCCCCACGACGAGCGCAACTTGGCGTACCTCCACCTCCTGCACCCGGACATCGGCCCCCGCTACCCGGACAGGGACTTCATCGCCCGCGAGGTCGTCGGCCATCTCCGTATCGCGGCCGGCCGCTTCCCCGAGGACCCGGAGCTGTGCCGGCTGGTCGACGAACTCACCTCACACAGTGAGGAGTTCAGGCGGTACTGGGAGCGCCACACGGTCCGTACGAAGTCGTACGGAGTGAAGCGCGTCGACCACCCCGAGGCGGGCCCGCTCACCCTCTCGTACGAGATCACGCACTTTCCCCAGGACCCGGACCAGACCCTGCTCGTCTACACCGCCGCTCCCGGTTCCCCGGAGGAGACGGCACTGCAAGCCATGGCCAAAGGTTGAAGTGTCTGATCTTGTCCCGAAAGTATTCGATGCTGCATCGCTTTGGATCGCTAGCTGGGAAAGCAGGGAGAGCACCCATGCTGCCACTCGTGGAGACCGGCGAGGAACTGGACGAGGTCGTCGGCGACGAGGCGCTGTTGCGTCCCGCCGTCGCTGATCTGTGTGAACGGCTCGGCCTTGCCGGGCAACGGATCGTCCGCTTCGAGGAGGGTTCGCTGCCGGTGTACGCCATCGGCGGGGCCCATGTGGTCAAGCTGTATCCCGCCTTCGAGCAGGACGACTGCGTACGGGAGGAGAAGGTGCTGAGCCACCTGTACGGCAGACTCCCGATTCCCACACCGCAGTTGCACTCGGCGGGCGCGTACAAGAACGGCTGGCACTACGTCCTGATGTCCCGCCTGCCCGGCGTGGGCCTAGACCAGGAGTGGCCGCGAATCCCTTCCGCGGAACGGGACCGGATCGTCACGGAGGCCGCCGAGGCCCTCGCCGCGCTGCACTCCGTGGACCCGGCACCGATCGCGACCGCCGTTGGCCCGGCGGACTGGCGCACGCTGATCGCCGCGCAGCGGGCGCAGGTGGTCGAGCAGCAGCGGGCCGTCGGCCTCTCGCAGGGGTGGCTGGAACAGATCCCCTGGTTCCTGGACACGGTCCCGCTGCCGCCTCCGCCACGACGCGTGCTCCTGCACACCGAGTTCATGCGCCAGCACCTGACGGTGGACCCCGAAGGCTGGCGTCTGACCGGCCTGTTCGACTTCGAACCGGCCATGATCGGCGACCCGGCGTACGACTTCGCGGCCGTGGGCCTGTTCATGACGAGCTGCGACCCACGCCTGTTCAAGCGGTTCTACGACGCGTACGGCCGCCCCCCGATCAATCCCCGCACCCTCATGGCGCACGCCCTCTTGCACATCTACAGCAATCTGCCCTATTGCCTCCGCGAACTCCCCGCCCCGCCCAAGCCGACGCTGGACGCGCTGGCGGAGACATGGTTCGGCACGGACTGATTGCCGGGCTCACGTGTGTGGTGCCTTGCGGCCGGCGGCCCCGTAGACGTTGATGTCGGCGTCCGTGACGTCGTTGATGTCCCGATAGCGGATCTTCTCGATGTCGTCGAGGGTCTCGAAGTCGGCCGGGTCGATGGTTTCGGGAGCGGGCGCCGGGCCCGGGTGCCAGTGGTGGACGGGGACGATGCCCGGCTCGTCGAGCTGGACGCCCGGCGTCTCGGTGAAGAAGCGCTCGACCTCGCCCTTGGTGCGGAGCACGAACGTGAACCCGCGCTCCGTGTACGTCCGTTGCACCGCGCGGACCTTCTCCGCGTTGAGGTCCTCGGTGATGTGGCTAAGCACGAGACGGCTTCCGGAGGGCAGCGCGTCCATCAGCTCGCGTACGACCCGGTAGGCGTCCTCGTCCTCGACGAAGTGCAGGATCGCGACCAGCGCGAGCGCGACCGGCTGGTCGAAGTCCAGGGTCTTCGCGGCCTGTTCGAGGATCTGCGCGGGGTTCCTGAAGTCCGCGTCGATGTAGTCGGTCGTGCCCTCGGGGCCGCTGGTGAGCAGGGCGCGCGCGTGGGCGAGTACCACCGGGTCGTTGTCGACGTACACGACCCGTGACTCGGGGATGATCCGCTGGGCGATCTGATGGACGTTCTCGGCGGTCGGCAGCCCCGTACCGACGTCGAGGAACTGCCGGATCCCGTCCTCCCGGACCAGCCGGGTCACGGCCCGCCGCATGAAGTCCCGGTTGTGCCGGACGTCGAGGTACCCGCGCGGATTTGCCGCGAGCGCCGCCGCCGCCGCGGCGCGGTCGGTGGGGTAGTTGTCCTTGCCCCCGAGGAAGACGTCATAGACGCGCGCCGGGTGCGCCTTGGTCGTGTCGATCCTCTTCCTCAGCTCGGCAGGATCCTGGCTGAGAGCATCACCGCTCATGGAGACCTTCCCGGTTCAGTTCATCAAACGTCGGCTCACCAAATCGTCAACAACCTAACTCTTGGCGGGACTTGAAGGCGCCCGGCCGCTCTCATCCGCGCGCCGACTCAGCGCACGCCTCCGCGCACGCCTCCGCCAGCACAGCGCCCATCTCCGGTACGAGCCCGGCGACAGGGTCGTGGGTCACTTCCGTCATCCGTAGCTGCCCACCGACTGTTACGACGCCGAGGATGTGCTCGCTCCGCATCTGCGTGATCTGCGCGGGGCCCCAGAGAGCGGAGAGTGTGCTCGAACTCTGGCGGCTCGGGTGTGCGACCCCGAGGTTGGTGATCTGGATGTCGGCCGCGGTGGCGGCGGTCATCATTGCCTCGGCGTCCTGCGAACTTGACGGGGGATGTTCGGCGAGAGCCGCGGAACCGGTCTTCAGGGCATGCGGTGTGCGCTGGCGGGAGAGCGATGCGCGGGTATGACGAGCGAGCGTCCAGAAGTCTTTCGCCTCGTCCGCGGCGCTCCCCGTCCTCGCGCCTGCGAAACGGTCCACCACCTCATCGGGCAGGCCGACCGCACGGCGCAGGTCCACCGGGCTCAGGATGCGTACGTACTCGCGTCCCCGTCGGTGGAGTACGACCGTGGCGGCGGCGCAGAGTGCGGCATGTACGGACGTGCGCTCCAGGCGGCAGCGACGTACCAGCCGCGTGGTCAGTCCCTGGTCGAGGGCGAGGGCGTCTACGTGCGGCCTGCGTCCGGAGAACGGCAAGAGCTCACCGGCGGCGTTCATGCGCTCGTCGCCCTCCGGGGGTGTGCCGGCCGTGGCGTCGTCGGCGGCGGGCGCCGTTCCGTCGACGTGGGCGAGGAGTTCCTCCTGCGCCCGCGGAACTCCGCCCAGCGCCAACTCCTCGCCGCCCAGGGCCGCCACCAGGTCCAGCAGCGCCCGCAGGCCGCCGACACCGTCGGCGATCTGGTGCGCGAACGTCAGCACCACCGCGCACCCCGACTCCCGTGGGACCAGCACGGCCCGTGCCAGAGGGCCCGGTGTCGGGGGGATCGGCCGCGTCTGCTCAGCGGCGACGACGGATCGCCACGGAGTACCGTCGGCAGCAACCTCGAAGGGGATCGCGCCTTCGCAGGCCCGGAACACCGCCTCGGGGCCGGTGCGGTCGACCTCGACCCCGAGTAACGGATGCCGAACCTGCAACGCCGCCAGCGCCGAAGCCAACGTGGCCGTCGGCACTCGGCGGTCCAGTTCGGCGACCAGCGAGAACAGGACCGGGTTGCGGTGCGTGTAGAAGTCGATGGTCCGCTCGAAGGGGCCCAGCGGCCGGACGATGCGCGCCTGGCTCACGTCGGTGCTCACGTTCCCCAGCCTCCCCCGACCGCCCTGCTCGACAGGTACGAGTCGCGCAGCGCCTTGCGCAGGCCGGGCACGAGGCCGTCGTAATGCGCGGCGAGCGCCTTGAGCGCCTGCTCGTGCTCACGGCGCTCCTTCCCGGTGAACACGCTCGTCACCTCGACCTCGACCGCGAACACGGCCATGGTCAGCTCCTCCACCGGGATCTCCGCCGGATCGCGGGCGAGGAGTACGGCGTCGCGAACCCGCTCTTGCAGGGCGTGCACCTGCTGCGGATCGTTGACGGTGACCCGGTCGACGGCGAGCATCCGCAGCCACTTCTCGTGCCGGATCATGACCGCGCCCGTCTCCGCAAGCTGCTCACGGATGGGCTGTTCCGCCGTGTGGGCCTTGTTGTGCACGAACTGCAGCCAGCGCTTCGGCTTCTCCTCGGGTACGTCACGCCACACCTCGGCGAGGAAGGGATCGCCCGGCGGCTCGGCGGGCAGCCGTACGACCTTCCCTCCCTCGGCTTTGAGCTGTCCGGCGAGGGTCAGCTCGCTCAGCGCCGCGGCGCGCAGCAGCTGGCCGCGCCCTTGGAGATTGGTGAGCTCGAACTTGCCTTTGTCGACGGTGTAGCAGAGCAGATAGAGGCTCTGCGGCAGGGTCTGATGCATCTCTCTTTCCTCAGGGTTAGCGAACGATCGAGAGTGCCTCTCGGGGCTCGGGGCTCGGGGCTCGGGGCTCCGGGCTCCGGGCTCCGGGCTCCGGGCTCCGGGCTCCGGGCTCCGGGCTCCGGGCATGGTGCTCGTGGCCCTAGGCGACGGGGTCGCCTACGACTCCGCCGGTGGCCGTGCGGATCGCGTGGGCGTAACGCCGGGCGACGGCCGTCGCCCCGGTGAGCTCCGCCAGGTCGGCACCGGTGAGGACGGTGGCGCCGATGTGCTCGTCCAGCACCCGCACGACCGCGGCCGCGGCCTCGGCGTGCATACGCACCTCCAGGTCGTCGGCCGGGCGATCGAGACGGTCGGCGATGATCAGGCGCATCGCGCGTTCCGCCTGGTCACAGGCCATCAGCCACGCCGTACGGAGCGCCGGCTCGGTGTCCGCGAGCCGGATCATCCTCATCGCGAGCATTTCGTCGGCGAGATCGACGGGCGGTGCCTCGTGACGGAATCTGTCCAGTTCCACGGCCAGGTGCTCTTCGAGGGAACTCTGCCGGGGCCAACTCCGCAGCACCGTCAGCAAGTTGACGACGGCCTGCAGAACGATCGGCTCGGCACAGCTCTCCTTGCTGCGGAAGTGCCGCCAGATGGTGCGCGTGGACAGCCCTACGGCCTCCGCGATCTGATCCCCGCTCGTAGCGGCCACACCCTGCTCCCAGAACAGCCGCGCCGCCTCCCGGGAGATCTCCAGCCGCAGCCGCACCCGCCGCCGCTCACTCATCCCGCCTCCGCTGCGCTCCAACGTCTGCATGGCGGCTCACCCCTCCCCTCCAGCGCCCTTGAAGGACAGCATGTCACTAAGTGACGCATTATGCAAGGCAGGGTGCTACAAGGCAGCGGCTCGCGGCCGGACGGTGTGCGGTTGCGCGGGACGGGGCGGGGCGGGCGCGGCTCCCGCGTTACAGGGGCGCGAAGCTGTCAGCCCAGCTTCCGGGCGGCCTCAGTAGCCCAGTAAGTCAAAATGCTCCGAGCCCCCGCCCGCTTGATCCCCGTAAGCGTCTCAAGAATCGCCCGATCCCGGTCGACCCACCCCTTCTCCGCCGCGGCCTCGACCATCGAGTACTCCCCGGAGATCTGATACGCGGCCACCGGCACATCCACCGAGTCCGCGACCCGCGCAAGAATGTCCAGGTAAGGCCCCGCCGGCTTGACCATCACCATGTCGGCGCCCTCCTCCAGATCGAGGGCCAACTCCCGCATGGATTCCCGTACGTTGGCGGGATCCTGCTGGTACGTCTTCCGGTCACCCTTCAACGACGAGGCGACGGCCTCCCTGAACGGCCCGTAGAAGGCGGACGAGTACTTCGCGGTATAGGCGAGGATCGCGACATCCTCCCGCCCGATCTGGTCCAACGCGTCCCGGACGACACCGATCTGACCGTCCATCATCCCGCTCGGCCCCACCACATGCGCACCCGCGTCGGCCTGCACCTGCGCCATCTCCGCATACCGCTCCAGCGTGGCGTCGTTGTCTACGCGGCCCTGCGCGTCGAGGACCCCGCAGTGCCCGTGATCGGTGGTCTCGTCGAGGCAGAGGTCGGACATGACGAGCAGCTCGTCGCCGACCTCGGCCCGTACGTCACGCAGGGCGACCTGCAGAATCCCGTCCGGGTCGGTCCCCGGCGTCCCGAGGGCGTCCTTCTTGGACTCCTCCGGAACACCGAACAGCATGATCCCGGAGACCCCCGCCTCCACCGCCTCCAGCGCCGCCTTCTTCAGGCTGTCCCGAGTGTGCTGCACGACCCCGGGCATCGCGGCGATCGGCACGGGCTCGCTGACGCCTTCGCGGACGAACGCGGGGAGGATGAAGTCGGCCGGGTGCAGTCGGGTTTCGGCGACCATGCGACGCATGGCGGGAGTGGTACGCAGCCGCCGCGGCCGCGTACCGGGGAAGGATCCGTACTTCGTCATGCCCTCTACGCTACGCCCGCCCCAGCACCACCTTTGCCGACGCGAAGTCGGGGATCACCGGGCGCTTCCCGGCCCTCCGCGCCCACGATCCGGCTCCGCATGCGAGCCCCAAATCACGGGTCCAGCTTGGAGAGCTGGGTCTTGTGCCGCCAGCACCGGCAGGGCATCACCTCAGGTGGTGGTGGCGGGCTGCCGCATCACCGGGGCCAGTTGGGTGACCTTTGAGGGCCTCGCTCGTTTTTGTGAGTGTCGGGCGAACGGTCGAATGGGAGGACGTCTGATGAGTCACGGCACCTTGGTCACGCGGCAGTTCGGGCACCGTGCCCGGCTTGCGCTGTCGCCCACCGAGGTGTCGAAGGCCGATGCCCAGGCGCACGCGGCGCGCACCCTGTGGAACCTGCTGCACGCCTGGTGGCAGATGATGCCCAAGGACCAGCGGACCCTGGCCAACGCGGACGCCGCGATCCGCCAGGCCCGCCAGGACCTCGACTTCCTCGCCGTCCTGCCCGCCCAGGCCGCGCAGGCGGTGCTCAAGACGTACGTCCGGGCCTGGAAGAACTGCTGGGAGGGCCGGGCGGCTGCCCCGAAGTTCAAGGCACGCTTCCGGTCGGTCATGGCGGTGGACGTCCCGCAGAGCCGGGACCTGCACATCACGCGGGTGCACCGCCGCTGGGGCATGGTCAACCTGCCCAGGATCGGCCGAGTGAAGTTCCGGTGGACCAAAGACCTCCCCGTGGGCAAGCACGCCAACACCGAGAACCGGATCACCGGCGCCCGGCTCGTCAAGGACGCGCTCGGCTGGCACATCGCCTTCCGCGTGACAGCCCTAGAGGTCACGCCCGAGGCTCACCCCGGCCCGGAGGTCGGGATCGATGTGGGCGTCACCGTGCCGCTGGCCCTGTCCGACGGGACGACGTACCAGCACGGGCAGTGGCTGACCGGGCAGGAGCAGGCCAAGCTGCTGAGCCTGGAACAGCGCGCCGCCGGGCGCAAGGCGCACCGCAAGCCGGGCGAGCGCACCAGCCGCCGCCTGCGCCGCACCTATGACCAGATCGCCCAGCTCCGAGCGAAAGCCAAGCGACGAGCCGCCGACTGGCAGCACCAGACGACCACCGCCATCGCCCGCGCCTACGGCACGGTGGTGGTCGAAGCACTCACCATCACGAACATGGTCACGTCGGCTCGCGGAACCGTCGACGAGCCGGGGAAGAACGTCGCGCAGAAGGCCGGGCTGAACCGCTCCATCGCCGCCGAGGCGTGGGGCCGCGCGGTCACCATGCTGGCGTACAAGACCGCCAGGCACGGCGGCGCCCTGGTCAAGGTCCCCGCCCCTGGCACCTCCCGGCGCTGCTCGGCCTGCGGTACCGCCACGCCGGGCAGCCGGGAGTCCCAGGCCGTGTTCGTCTGCAAGAACCCGGACTGCGGCTGGTCGGGCAACGCCGACCACAACGCGGCCCGGAACATCCTGCACCTGTACCGGATCGGCCTCGTGGCGATCCCGGCTGCCGGGAGGGCAGTCGTCAGGCGCGCTCGCCGCGCCAAGCCCGCCACCGCAAGGTAGGCGGGACTCTCCTTCCCGACCCTGCGAAGGGAGGAGAGCACTTCAATGCCCCGGCGAGCACGCCGCCGCCGCGCCGAGCAGCCGAGCCCCTGCTGCGTGCCTGGACCGACTGGACCCGCAGCTTCAAACCCCGCCCCCGCGGAGCGGTTACGTAGTCGTACGCCTCCGCCGCGCCCCCGGCCTCCGTTCACTGGGCCGCGTAACCGGCCCCCCGGCCTCCACCGCCGCAGCCCGCCGCCGCGAGCCAAACTCCGCAAGCGCCTCCGCCAGCTTATGAACAGACGGCTCCGGAGCCATCACATCAACCCGCAGCCCGTGCTCCTCAGCCGTCTTCGCCGTAGCCGGCCCAATACAAGCGATCACCGTCACGTTATGCGGCTTACCCGCGATCCCGACCAGGTTCCGGACAGTCGACGACGAAGTGAACAGCACCGCGTCGAAGCCACCCCCCTTGATCGCCTCCCGAGTCTCCGCCGGCGGAGGCGAGGCCCGCACGGTCCGATACGCCGTGACGTCGTCAACCTCCCAGCCCAGCTCAATCAGCCCGGCCACCAACGTCTCCGTGGCGATATCGGCCCGCGGCAGGAACACCCGGTCGATCGGGTCGAAGACCGGATCGTACGGAGGCCAGTCCTCAAGCAGCCCCGCAGCCGACTGCTCCCCAGAAGGCACCAGATCCGGCTTCACGCCGAAGGCGACGAGCGCCTTCGCCGTCTGCTCGCCGACCGCAGCGACCTTGATGCCCGCGAACGCGCGCGCATCAAGCCCGTACTCCTCGAACTTCTCCCGCACCGCCTTGACGGCGTTCACCGAGGTGAAGGCGATCCACTCGTACCGCCCGGTCACGAGCCCCTTGACCGCCCGCTCCATCTGCTGAGGCGTCCGCGGCGGCTCGACGGCGATCGTCGGCACCTCGTGCGGTACGGCTCCGTAGGACCGCAACTGGTCGGAGAGCGAGGCCGCCTGCTCCTTCGTACGCGGCACGAGAACCTTCCAGCCGAACAGCGGCTTGGACTCGAACCACGACAACTGCTCACGCTGGGCAGCGGCGGAATGCTCACCGACCACGGCTATCACCGGCCGGCCGCCTTCCGGCGAGGGCAGCACCTTCGCCTGCTTCAGCGTCTGCGCGATGGTGCCGAGCGTCGCGGACCAGGTCCGCTGCCGGGTGGTCGTACCGGCGATGGTGACGGTCAGCGGCGTATCGGGCTTGCGTCCGGCGGCCACCAGCTCGCTCGCGGCGGCGCCGACGGAGTCGAGGGTCGAGGAGACGACGACGGTCCCGTCGGACGCGCCGACCTCGGACCACAGGCGCCCGGAGGCCGTGGCCGCGTCCACGAACCGCACGTCCGCGCCCTGCGCGTCACGCAGCGGAACACCCGCGTACGCGGGCACTCCGACGGCCGTGGCGATACCGGGTACGACCTCGAAGGGCACACCCGCGGCGGCGCAGGCCAGCATCTCCTCGGCGGCACAGGTGTCGAGCCCGGGGTCACCGGTGACGGCACGTACCACCCGCCTGCCGCTGCGTGCGGCCTCCATGACAATATGGGCCGCGTCCCTCGACGCGGGGGCACCAGCGGTTGTTGACGCGCCGTCAACTACCGTCAGTTGAGGCGTGTCCGGGCCCGGTTCGGTGTCCAGCACGGTCACGCCTTGTCTGGCGTGCGTACGGACGACGTCGAGCACTTCGGGCTCGGCGATCAGGACATCCGCGTTCGCCAGCGCCTGAACAGCGCGCAGTGTGAGCAGTCCCGGATCCCCGGGTCCGGCACCAAGGAAGGTGACGGAGCCGTGTTCCAGGCCGGCGGGAAGGGTGGTGGGGCTCAATGTGCTCGCTCCCCCATCAGACCGGCCGCGCCCTTGGCAAGCATCTCGGCAGCGAGTTCACGGCCGAGCGCCATTGCTTGGTCGTACGTCTCGGGCACGGGACCGGTGGTGGACATCTGCACCAGCGTCGAGCCGTCGGTCGTGCCGACGACGCCGCGCAGGCGCATTTCCTTGACAATCTGCCCGTCGGCCAGAAGGTCGGCCAGCGCACCAACGGGTGCGCTGCAGCCGGCCTCCAGGGAGGCGAGCAGGGACCGCTCGGCGGTCACGGCGGCCCGGGTGACCGGGTCGTCGAGTGCGGCGAGCGCCGCGACCAGTTCCGCGTTGTTCGCGGCGCATTCGATCGCGAGCGCCCCCTGGCCGGGGGCGGGCAAAACCATGTCGACCGAGAGGAACTCGGTCACTTCGTCGATCCGGCCGATCCGGTTGAGCCCGGCGGCGGCCAGCACGACCGCATCCAGCTCGCCCTTGCGCACGTACCCGATCCGGGTGTCGACGTTCCCCCGGATCGCGACCGTCTCGATGGTCAGTCCGTGGCAGCGCGCGTACGCGTTCAACTGGGCCATGCGCCGCGGCGAACCGGTGCCCACGCGAGCGCCGTCCGGCAGCTCGGAGAACTTCAGTCCGTCACGGGCGACCAGCACGTCCCGCGCGTCCTCACGCACCGGCACCGCGGCCAGTGCGAGGTCGTCGGGCTGCGCGGTCGGCAGGTCCTTGAGGGAGTGCACGGCGAAGTCGACCTCGCCGCGCAGCAGCGCCTCGCGCAGCGCGGTCACGAAGACGCCTGTACCGCCGATCTGCGCGAGGTTCTCGCGCGAGACGTCGCCGTACGTGGTGATCTCGACGAGCTCCACGGACCGCCCGGTCACCCGGCTCACGGCGTCAGCCACCTGCCCGGACTGGGCCATGGCGAGCTTGCTGCGCCGTGTCCCCAGCCTCAGGGGGCCGCTCTCCGGCCCCGTTCGCCGCTCAGTCATGCTCGCCCTCGGTTCTTGGCGTTCTCGGTGCTGATGTCATCGGTGGCCCTCGAGACGGAGGCGACCGTCTCCTGGTCCAGGTCGAACAGGGTCCGCAGTGCGTCCGCGTACCCGGCGCCGCCGGGTTCGGCCGCGAGCTGCTTGACCCGCACGGTCGGCGCGTGCAGCAGCTTGTCCACCACGCGCCGTACGGTCTGGGTGATCTCGCCCCGCTGCTTCTCGTCGAGCCCGGGCAGCCGCCCGTCGAGCCGCGCGATCTCGTTCGCGACGACATCGGCGGCCATGGTGCGCAGCGCGACGACGGTGGGCGTGATGTGCGCGGCCCGCTGGGCGGCCCCGAAGGCGGCGACCTCGTCGGACACGATCCGCCGCACCATGTCCACGTCCGCCGCCATCGGTACGTCCGCGGAGGCCTCGGCCAGCGACTCGATGTCCACGAGGCGCACGCCGAGCAGCCGGTGCGCGGCAGCGTCGATGTCGCGCGGCATGGCGAGGTCGAGCAGCGAGAGCACGGGCGCCGGGCGCGGGGCCTCGACGACGGGCTCGGGCTTACGACGCTCGGGCACCCGCCCGATGGCGGCCGCGGTAGCGGCCAGCGCGGCGATGACGGCTGCGTCGGACTCGGGCGTACGGGCGTCTTGTGTACGGCGGCGACGGTCGACCGTGGCGTTGTCCACCCAGGCCGCGTGCTGCTCCAGGGCCGCCGCGTCCAGGCCCGCCACCGCGGCCTCCCCCATGACGGAGAAGGCGGCGGCCCCCTGCACGGGCGACAGGTCCAGCGGACAGCCGTCGTCGGTGCCGACACTGGTGGGCGGCAGATCGCCGCGTACGACACGGGGGGTGGCCGCGCGCTCCTCGGCGGGCGCTCCCGTACGGCCCTCGACCGCCGCGGCGACCGCATCGGCCGTCAGGACGAGCCCCGTCGCACCCGTACAGGACACCGCGACATCGGCACGTGTCAGCTCGGCCGGCACCGCTTCCATCGGTACCGCGCGGGCCGCCACGTCCGTATCGCCGCCGTCCATCAGGATCTGGGCGAGGCGCTCGGCCCGGTCAAGGGTGCGGTTGGCGATGACGACTTCGGCCACCCCAGCGCGCGCGAGCGTCGCCGCGGCCAGCGAGGACATGGAGCCCGCGCCGATCACGAGGGCCCGCTTGCCGGCGGCCCAGGCGGCGACGTCCGCCCCCGAGGTCAGCTGCTCCAGGCCGAACGTCACCAGGGACTGCCCGGCCCGGTCTATGCCGGTCTCGGAGTGGGCGCGCTTGCCGACCCTGAGCGCCTGCTGGAACAGGTCGTTCAGCAGCCGCCCCGCCGTGTGCAGTTCCTGCGAGGTGGCGAGCGCGTCCTTGATCTGGCCGAGGATCTGGCCCTCGCCGATCACCATCGAGTCCAGACCACAGGCCACGGAGAACAGGTGGTGAACCGCCCGGTCCTCGTAGTGCACGTACAGATAGGGCGTGAGCTCCTCGAGCCCGACCCCGCTGTGCTGCGCGAGCAGCGTGGAGAGCTCGGCGACGCCCGCGTGGAACTTGTCCACGTCGGCGTACAGCTCAATCCGGTTGCAGGTGGCGAGCACCGCGGCCTCGGTGGCCGGCTCGGCGGCGATGGTGTCCTGGAGGAGCTTGATCTGCGCGTCCGCGGACAGCGCGGCCCGCTCCAGCACGCTGACCGGAGCGCTGCGGTGACTCAGCCCGACGACAAGAAGACTCATGCCGGCATCACGGCGGGGACATCCCCGTCCGGCCCTTCTCTGATCTCCTTCGCCGCCGCGGCCTCGGCCTCGAGCACGGCCTCGGCCTCTTCGCCGGCCTTGCGCTGCTCGTGGAAGGCGAGGATCTGCAGCTCGATGGAGAGATCGACCTTGCGTACGTCGACGCCGTCCGGCACGGAGAGCACGGTCGGCGCGAAGTTCAGGATGGACGTCACACCCGCGGCGACGAGCCGGTCGCAGACCTGCTGGGCGGCGCCCGCGGGGGTCGCGATCACACCGATCGACACACCGTTGTCCTTGATGATCTTCTCGAGGTCGTCGGTGTGCTGCACGGGAATTCCGGCGACGGGCTTCCCGGCCATGGCGGGATCGGCGTCTATGAGGGCGGCGACCCGGAAGCCGCGCGAGGCGAACCCGCCGTAGTTGGCCAGCGCCGCGCCGAGGTTACCGATACCGACGATCACAACCGGCCAGTCCTGGGTGAGGCCCAGCTCGCGGGAGATCTGATAGACGAGGTACTCGACGTCGTAACCCACACCGCGCGTCCCGTACGAGCCGAGGTACGAGAAGTCCTTGCGCAGCTTCGCGGAGTTGACCCCCGCGGCGGCCGCGAGCTCCTCGGAGGAGACCGTGGGTACCGAGCGCTCCGACAGTGCGGTCAGCGCACGGAGGTACAGCGGAAGCCTGGCGACGGTGGCCTCGGGAATCCCTCGGCTGCGGGTCGCCGGTCGGTGAGTTCGGCCAGTTGCCACGGTGCTCCTGCGGGTAGAGCGGGGCTGCAGGCGGTCACACGTCCGACCGCCCCGTCGACAGCAGGCTATGTCTTTGTGAATGCATGCACAAAGATGGTGTCCGATTTGCCCGCCCAACGTGACCGGGGTCACGCGACTCCGCCACATGCGTACGGAACCGGCGCAAAGGCACCTTCGTTCCCTGCTTGATGGGGGCAAAGCCGTACACACTCCTCTACGCTCCCCGCCCCCGAGGCCAAACCGCACCCGATCCTAAGTGACACTGCGAGCCACTTGGAGTGCCCGGAAGGGCCACGGTTCGGTTACGCACACAGTCCTCACTCCGCGAGGGCTTTGCGCAACCTTCCCTCGTCCACCCGCCAGAACGTGTGCTGCGCACCATCCACGAGTACCACCGGGATCTGCTCCCAGTACGCGCGATACAGCTCCTCATCCCGCGTGATGTCCTTCTCCTCCCAGGGCACACCGAGTTCCCCGCAGACCTTCCCGACCACGACCTGCGCGTCCTCGCACAGATGACAGTCGGGCTTCCCGATCAGCGTGACCAGCCGCTCGTGCGGCGCCTTCTTCTCCGTACGGCGGTCAGTACGCCGAAAGATGGGACTCATACGAGCCATTCTCACCCGACACCGGAACCCCGTCAGGTGCGCGGCTTCCCTGCATTCGACGCCATCAACAGGGCGCGACCAGTCAGAAACGGCCCGCAGTCGTAACGACACGGTCGCGGAGAGTTCACACCCTTCAAACCTCCCGACTCCGGAAGTAACGCAGAGACTGGCTATGCTCACGCCATGGCCGCTCTCGGATGGCTCACTCCCCGTAGGCGCTCCGCCACGGCGCGGAGCGTGTTGGCAGGCGAGGCCTCGGCGGAGGCAGCGCGCAAGTCCTCCCAGGAACTGGAGGAACTCGCGCACGAAGCCACGCCCGAAACCGCCGCGGAGGAACCGGAGTTCCCGGTCCTCGGCGACGACAAGGCCGCCGCCTTCTTCGACCTCGACAACACCGTGATGCAGGGCGCCGCGCTGTTCCACTTCGGCCGCGGCCTCTACAAGCGGAAGTTCTTCGAGACCCGCGACCTCTACCGATTCGCCTGGCAGCAGGCCTGGTTCCGGCTGGCCGGCGTCGAGGACCCCGAGCACATGCAGGAGGCGCGCGACTCCGCGCTGTCCATCGTGCAGGGCCACCGCGTCGCCGAGCTGATGTCGATCGGCGAGGAGATCTACGACGAGTACATGGCCGAGCGCATCTGGCCCGGCACCCGCGCGCTGGCCGAGGCCCACCTCGACGCGGGCCAGAAGGTGTGGCTCGTCACCGCCGCCCCGGTCGAGATCGCCACGGTGATCGCCCGCCGCCTGGGCCTGACCGGCGCCCTCGGCACGGTCGCCGAGTCGGTCGACGGCGTCTACACCGGCAAGCTCGTCGGCGAACCCCTGCACGGCCCCGCGAAGGCGGAGGCAGTACGGGCGTTGGCGGCGGCGGAGGGCCTGGACCTGAGCCGCTGCGCCGCGTACAGCGACTCGCACAACGACATCCCGATGCTCTCGCTCGTCGGCCACCCGTACGCGATCAACCCCGACGCCAAGCTCCGCAAGCACGCCCGCACCCTCGACTGGCGCCTGCGCGACTACCGTACCGGCCGCAAGGCGGCGAAGGTCGGCATCCCCGCGGCGGCCGGCGTCGGCGCGGTCGCGGGCGGCACGGCGGCCGCGATCGCCCTGCACCGCCGCCGCCGCTGACACCGGCTCCACCGGCCCCACCGTCCATGAGTGCCCGCGTGTACGAACACGCGGGCAATTCTGCTGCGTTACCCGCGCACCGCCCCCGCCAGTCCCGTTGACGACAGACGGCCACAACACGCCCCAGGCTTGGCCGGAATGCGAAGCAATTCGATCAACTACCGGTCACTGTGCGGCACTTGATCAGACGTCACTACGTAACAGAAGCGACGGAATCGGCGATTTGAGCAACTGGGCGTAGCGCCGCCTGTACGAAGCGTTATTCTCCTCAGACGCATGACGGACCTCACACGTCGCTACGACGGGTGAATCATCCGGTACTGCACGTGATGGAAGCTCTGCCTCTGGGAGTCCCGTGTACCCACACGTCGGGGTTGACGCCTCGGGCCTGGCTACGCTCCGCGCGGTGGTCCTCGACCACCTGCGCGGTTTCGTCCCCACCGCGTACGCCGTCCCCGCCCTCGCTGCCTCCGCCGCGCCCGTCGGCCCGTGTTACGCGCTGGCCGACGGCATCGAGCGGGGGCCGGCGCGAAGCGCCGTCGTTGAGGGGCGGAGGTCGGGCGACGGGCGGGCCGCGGGTAGACGGGGCCGCCCGAGCGCGTCGGCCACCACCACCGCCCGCCGACCGGCCGCGGACAGTGACAGCGCCCGGATGATGGACCTCGTGGAGCGCGCCCAGGACGGCGAGGCCGAGGCCTTCGGGCGCCTCTACGACCAGTACAGCGACACCGTGTACCGCTACATCTACTACCGCGTGGGGGGCAAGGCGACCGCGGAAGACCTCACGAGCGAGACCTTTCTGCGTGCCCTGCGGCGCATCGGCACCTTCACCTGGCAGGGCCGCGACTTCGGCGCCTGGCTGGTCACGATCGCCCGCAACCTCGTCGCCGACCACTTCAAGTCGAGCCGCTTCCGCCTGGAAGTGACCACCGGCGAGATGCTCGACGCCAACGAGGTCGAGCGCTCCCCCGAGGACTCCGTCCTGGAGTCCCTGTCGAACGCGGCACTCCTGGACGCCGTACGCCGCCTCAACCCGCAGCAGCAGGAGTGCGTGACCCTGCGCTTCCTCCAGGGCCTCTCGGTCGCCGAGACCGCTCGCGTGATGGGCAAGAACGAGGGCGCGATCAAGACCCTCCAGTACCGGGCCGTGCGCACACTGGCCCGGCTCCTGCCCGACGACGCCCGTTGAGAACCCGTATCGCACCCTCGCCCACCCCGTACGCCTCCTTACCCTCTGCGACGCTCAACTCACCCTTCGTTGCAGTCTGTTGGTTCCGCGGTCCGATCATCCGTAGTCCGTAACCCAAGTGCCGAGAGGCTCGTTGTGCGGGATACAGGCTCCCTGTGGTCACCTCTGACCGTCCCCGATCACCCGATCGTGTGGAACCGATCAGAGAGTGCAACCCTCAGGACCCCCTGGGGAGTCGACCGTCATGACGAGAGGAGGTGCCGCCAGTGATCGCGAACGTATCGGCACACCGGCGGGCGAACGCCTTCGCCCAGGCCCTGGAGGAGCAGTCCGACCGGGCCACGGCGGCCGAGCAGTCCGAAGGTCCGGCGGCGGAACCCACGGACCAGTCCGGCGAATCCGGCCTGTCCGAGCGGAGCCGGATGCTGTCCCTGGCGGGCGGACTCGGCGAGTTGCCCAAGCCGGCGCTGGATCCCGAGGTCAAGGTCGTTCAGCGGGCCCAGCTGGTGGCCGCGATGGAGGCCATGCTGCAGGAGGGCTCGGCCGCGGGGGGCGACGCGGCGGAACCATCGGTGCCGGGGCAGAGGTCGCACCGGGGGCGGGGTACGCATCGGGCGAGCGGCATGGGGAAGTTGCGGCAGCGTTTCCCGAGGTCCCGGCTTTCCAAGGGTCTCACCGCGGGCGGGCTCACGGTGGGTGTGGCGGCGGGAGCGTTCAGCGGCGTAGCGGCCGCCAGTTCCGACGCCCTGCCCGGTGACTCGCTCTACGGGCTCAAGCGCGGCATGGAAGACCTCAAGCGGGGCATGGCCGACGGCGACAACGACCGCGGCCGGCTCTACCTCGACCAGGCCTCCACGCGGCTGAGCGAGGCACGCCGGCTGATCGAGCGCGACCGCTCCGGGCCCCTCGACCACGAGTCCATGGGCGAGATCCGCCGTGCGCTGTCCGGCATGCGGCACGACGCCTCGGAAGGCCACCGGCTGCTGCACGAGGCGTACGAGCGCGACCCCGACTCGCTGGGCCCCATCCAGACCCTCTCGGCCTTCTCCCAGTCGCACCGCGACAGGTGGGGCGAGCTGCGCGACCGGCTGCCCGCGCAGCTCGGCGATGTCAGCCGGCAGGTCAGCTCGGTCTTCGACGCCATAGCCCTAGAGGTCGATCCGCTGCGCTCACTGCTGCCGGAGCCCCCCTCGCGGGAGGGCACCAGCCGCCGTCCGGACTCCGGCCAGTCCTCCAGCGGCTCCTCCGACCCGGACCGCCCGACCGCTCCCAGCGCCACCGGCAACTCCCCCGGCGGCAGCAACTCCAGCAGCGGCAATCCCGAGCCGTCCACCTCGGACACGGAGGACGACGGCCTGCTGGGTGGCAACACGGGCGGCCTCCTGGAACCGCCCAAGGACGACACCAGCACGCTCCCGTCCGACGAGCCCACCACCCCGCCGGCCACGGGCAGCAGCAGGCAGATGATGGGAATGGCGGACTGCCGCAGGAAAATCAGCACCAGCTGGATGAAGCCGATCAGCAGCAGCACCGCGACGATGCACAGCAGCGT
>NZ_JAAKZX010000018.1 GCF_011045025.1 Streptomyces ureilyticus | reverse complement strand
GAACCACCCCCGTCCGTCAGGCACCCCCTCCGCAACTGTGACGGCTGCGACACCGCCTTCCGCTCACCCGAACCCGGCGCCCGCTGCCGCAACTGCCGCGAACTCCGACCACCCGCCCTCACGGCCGTCTGAGGGAACGCCGCAGGCTCACCCCTGCGGGTGAATATCACCAACTGGGCCCAATCTGGGGCCTGTTGCCGCCTTACGCTCGTGGTGGCACTTGCCAAAGGCATGTGCTGTAGCAGCTTCCAGTAAACGTCCTCCGCCTTCTCCCACAGGGAACCCTCATGGTCAGCTCGCCCCACGAGGCGATGCACCGCATCTTCCAAGATCAGCCACGTCTCTTCTCCGGGGTGTCCGAGGTGCTCGGTGTCCCCTTCGCCCCTCCCACCTCGGTCACCGTCTTGCCGACCGACCTCACGGAGACCCAACCGCTCGAACGCCGCGTCGACACGTTGCTGCGGCTGGAGGCGGAGGGCGAGGAGCCACTTCTCCTCGCCGTCGAGGCCCAGGGCAACAAGGACCCGCACAAGCCCGCGAGCTGGGCGTACTACGTCTCGCACCTGCTCACGAAATACCGGCTGCAGCCGATGCTGCTGGTCGTCTGCCAGGACCGGGCGACCGCCGAGTGGGCAGCGCGTACGGTTACCTTCGGGCCTGCCCAGTGGCCCTTGCTCATCCTGCGCCCGCTGGTCGCGGGCCCGCACAACATGCCGGTGATCACCGACCCCGCCGAGGTCCACAAAGACCTCGCTCTCGCCACACTGTCGGCCATCACCCACGGCAAGAGCCCGGACATCGAGGCCATACTCAAAGCAATGACGGCCGTTCTGCAGGAGACTCCGGACGCCGTCAAGAACCCCGTCATCGAATTCATCTTTCAGGGCCTGGGCAAGCTGCCCGCCGCAGCACTGTGGAGGAAACTAGTGGCCGTGGACCTTTCTTTCTACAAGTCGCCCATCTTTGAAGAAGCCCGCGACGAAGGCCGAGCACAGGGCCGGGCCGAAGGTCAGGCCGAGGGTCGGGCCGAGGACATCCTGTTCATTTTGGAGCGACGCGGCATCGACGTCCCGGACGAGGCACGCGCACGCATCACCGCCTGCGACGACCTCGATGTCCTGCGCCACTGGCTCGACCGAGCCCTCACCGCTCTCTCAGCCGACGAGATCTTCGCGGATGGGTAGTCCCAGCACGCCAATGCACATTCCCGGAAAATACACGCTCAGCTCTGACGCGTTCCCACTTCCGTCGAGCCGTGTGCGGACTCCCCGGGGCCTCCTCCCGGTCTCCGGCGCGGACACCCTGACCGAGCTGCTCTCACAGCGTCTTGCCTCTGATCCGGCCACCCTGAAACTGTGGAGGGAACTGGTGATCAAACACCTCGCGTTCTTCTCGTCGCCGATCTCGGAAGAGATCCGGGAGGAAGGCCGAGCCCAGAGCCGCGCGGAGGACATCCTGCTTGTTCTGGAGCAGCGCGGTATCGACGTTCCCGATCAGGTCCGCGAGCAGATCACCAACTGCCGCAACACCACGATCCTGCGCCACTGGCTTCGGCACGCCGTCACCGCCCGACAGCCAAGGACGTCTTCACGGACGAGTAGCCACGAACCTAGACACCAACCCGACCGTGCCTCGCGTGAGCGCCTACATCGCTGCAGGCGTCGTCGAAGTCAGCACCCCGACCTTGTCGATGCGGTGTTCGGGGTTGCCCTTGTCGTCGCGCCAGAAGTTGCCGGCCGCGTCGTCCTCGGGGGTTGCGCAGGTGGAGATGGTGATCATGGCCTCGGTGGGCTGGCGGCCCGGGTGGCCCGGGACGGCGGCCCGTTGTTCGGCCAGGGAGCGTTCGGAGCGGAAGGATGTGCTTCTGGTGTCGGTGATCTCGTACTCGTAGGTCTTCCCGGCTGATGTGACGGTCACCGTGTCGCCCTCGTCGAGGGACGGGAGTTCGCGCAGGGGGCCGCCTGCGGAGAGGCGGTGGGCCGTGACCAGGTAGTTTCCGATCTCGCCGGGGCCTATGCCGCCGCGGCTGCCGTACGGGCTTGCGGCGACGCCCTCGTTCTGGATCCGTGTGCCGGGCCAGTCGTCGGTCGTGCCTTCGTATGGGACGACACGCAGGTCCTTGAGGCCGATCTCCGGGATCGTCAGCGAGGCCGGCTGGGTCCGGGTGCTGGGCTTGGAGGGAGTCGGGGTGGGAGAAGGGCCCTCGGGTGAGGGGTCGGCGGGGGTCGTCGCCCGCTCGGTCGTGGTGGAGGCTGTGCTCGGGGCGCGTGCGTCGGCGCCTGCGTCCGCATCCGCGCCGCCCGTGGAGCAGCCGACGAGCACGGCGACGACAGCGCCGGTGAGCGCGACGGAGAAAGCTCGGGAACGGGACATAGCACTCGGGACCGGTAGCCGGGACTCAACGACTCAACGACTCAACGACTCAACACAGAGAACAACGCCCAGAACGGACGAGGCGTTCCCCGCTCACGGCTCACGGCTCACGGTTCCCGGCCTTCGGCCCTCACCGCAGAAGGCCAGCAGAGAGCCAACGTGAAAAGCGTGAACACTCTCCGGGAGAGTGTTCACGCTTTTCGCAGCAGATACCCCGGCCGAGGGGACAAGCGCGAGGTCAGTAAAGATTCCTCAGCGAAGAACCCCCGCCCCCGCCGTCTTCAGCAGCTCCACCGGCAGGCTCTTCGCCGACGTCTGCAGCCCCGCCGTCAGCGTCGGCTTCCAGTTCACCGTCGTCTTGATCTTCTTCGACGACGCGGCGTTGTACGCGGCGACGATATTGGTCGACTTGCCGTTGACGAGGTTGCCGCTGCCCGCGACCGAGCCCGTGCCGTCTCCGCTCAGCAGCTTGGCGACCTTGCCTCCGGAGGGCACCGTCCAGGCGTTGTGCTCCGCGACCACCTGGGCCTCGGCGCGGGAGTCGAGGCTGTACTTGGGGGCGTAACCGTTGACGGTCGTCGTGTCGTAGAAGTTGTTGTAGAGGTGGATCTGGCCGATGCGGGCCAGCGGGGCGCGCTGGGTGATGCCCTTCCACACGTTGTGGTGGATGGTGACGCGCAGCTTGCCCTTGGTGTCGGAGTCGCTGCTGCCGATCAGCATCGTCTTGTCGTGGTTGGTGAACTGGTTCCGCTCCACGGTCACCAGGTCGGAGCCGTTGGTGATGTCCAGGGCGCCGTCATGGATCTGGTACTTGCGGCCGAAGTACGTCTTCAGCGCCTTGTCGAAGGTCGGCGCGTCCGTGAACGTGTTGTGGTCGGCCCAGACGTTCGTCGCGCCGCGCAGGGTCACCGAGTCGTAGTTCGAATTCCACTCGCCCGCCGAGCCGTCCGTCGGATCCCACTGCGGGAAGCAGTCCTCGGTGGCGGAGAAGGTGAGATTGCGGATGATGATGTTCTTCACGTCCTGCACCTGAAGGCTGCCGCCCTTGATGCCGGCCTTCGTGCCGGGGACGCCCACGATGGTGGTGTTGGCGGGCACCTTGAAGACGATGTTCTTCTTCTGCTTGGCCTCGGCGGCCTCGCGGGCGTTCTCCTGAGTGCCGGACGGCATCTTCTTGCCGTACGTCTTCGGGTCGTACGCCTTGAGATAGGCGGCGAGCGAGTAACCCGTACCGGCGGCGTAGTCGGCGCAGCTGCTGCCGCCGTTCGCGTCGATCGTGCCCTTCACCTTGATGATCTTCGGCGTGGAGTCGGTGCCCTTTCCCAGCACCTTCGCCAGCTGGGCGCGGGTGCTGACGGTGTAGACATGCTTGGAGTCGGCCTTCGCGCCGCCCGTCGTACCGGATCCGTTCGCCGCCCAGCCGTCCTTGGCGGGCAGCGACTGGCGGGCCGGCTCGACGGCGGGCGGGGTGGCGTTCGCGTTCATCACAAAGGGGACCGCGCCGAGCCCGGCGGCCGCCACGGCGGCGGCCGACACCAGCGCGGTGCGCCGTCGGCGATGGGACCGGCGGTGGGAAGTGGATGCCACGGATGAGTCCTTACGTGGTTCAGGTGCACGCGAAGCGGAACGTGCACGAGGTTCGCGGAGCCCCGCGTGAACGGAGCTCCTGACTCATCTGTGGTCACGGGCACAAGAAAGGTTGCCACCAAGTAGGTAAGGCAGGGCGGGAGTTGGCCTCAAGGAGCTCACCTCCAGCCGAAGCTCCCCCTCCGGTTCCTCCCATCTCCAGTCGCCCCGCTCTCGATCCCGTCACCGGAGTAGACGAGGTTCTCGATCGACTTCGAGGTGAATTACTCGCAAATGGCGGTGCGCCTACCTGGGTTGGAAAATCGCTCGCCCGTCAGCCGTACCGCAGGAGACCATGCGCCCATGCCCCACGCCGGACCACCGACCTCAGCCGTACGCGTGCCCGCACCGATCGCCGAACTGGCCGGAGACAGACCGCTGTTGCCCGTATGGCTGAACCAGTTGGGCGGCCTGACCTTCCGGATCGGCGACGACCACGACCAGGGGCGGCTGTTCGCCAAGTGGGCGCCGACGGGCTCCGGCCTGGACCTGCCCGCCGAGGTGGAACGGCTGTGCTGGGCCGGGGACTTCACGCCCGTACCTCGCGTCCGGGAGTACGGAGCCGATGCGGACGGAGCCTGGCTCGTCACGTACGCGCTGGTCGGCGAGAGCGCCGTCAGCCCCCGGTGGCAGGCGGATCCCGCCACGGCCGTACGAGCCTTGGGGGCGGGGCTGCGCGCCCTGCACGACCAACTGCCCGTGGCCGACTGCCCGTTCAGCTGGTCCGTCGAGCACCGTCTGGAGCGCGCCCGCCGGTCAGGCCTCGAAGTACCCTCTGACCTGCCCGAACCCCCGCCGGTCGACCGCCTCGTCGTCTGCCACGGCGACCCCTGCGCCCCGAACACCCTGCTGCACGAGGACGGTTCATGGTCGGGCCACGTGGACATGGGCTCCCTCGGCCTCGCCGACCGCTGGGCCGACCTGGCCGTCGCCACCTGGAGCACCGAGTGGAACTACGGCCCGGGCTGGGACGACACCCTCCTCGACGGGTACGGCATCGCTCCCGACCCGAGGCGGACGGAGTTCTACCGGCTTTTGTGGAGCGTTACGTGAGCTGGAGCGTGACCTGAGCTGGTGGCGAGATGACGGGCCCGGAACTCGGGGGCGGTTCCGGGCCCGTGGCGGGCGAGCCGTACGTCCGTCAGCCCGTGCCCGTGTTCGTCGCCTCCGGGTCCACGCCCACCGTGATGGTGCCGAGGACGCCCTTGGCGATGGCGCCCTTCCTGTACTTCAGCTTGAGCAGGCCGCCCGTGGTGCCGCTCTGGTCGTAGATCGTGTCCTCTTCGAGCGTCGTGCGCTCCGTCGTGGACGTCGAGTACGGCTCGACCTCGGCGGAGGCGAGCACGGACTCCTCGTCGAAGAAGAACTGGCCAGTGTGGCAGGTGTTGCCGCCCTCATAACCGGCGTCGGTCCACTCGCCGTTGACGTGCACCTTGGTGTGGATGTGGACACAGCGGCCCTGGTACCAGCCCGGGAAGATCGTCTTGAAGGTGACGAAGCCCTGCTTGTCCGTCCGCCAGGTGCCGCGCAGGTAGCGCTCGTCGTCGGTGGGCTCCTCATGGACGCCACCGCCGCCACCGCCCTCCGGCGGGGAGCCGGTCGGCGCGCCGGACGGCGCGTCGGACGGCGCGTCGGAGGGGGTGCCGCTGGGCGGCGTACCGCCACCGCCGCCGGTGGAGACGTCCTCGTAGCCGGAGTAGATGCCCAGCGCGTCGCAGTGCCAGATGTCGACGGCCGCGTTGCGGACCGGCTTGCAGCTCTCGGAGTCGATCACCTTGATGCGGAGGGTCAGCGGGATGCCCTCCTTGTCCTCGGTGATGTCGCGGCGGATCTTGTCCGCGTCGATGTAGTACGGGCCCTCGGTGGTCTCGGAGGTGAGCTTGTAGCACTCCTCCGCGGCACTGCCGGCGGCCGCCTTCGCGGTGGCGCCCTGGCCCGTGCTCCCCGTACTGGTCGTCTGGCCCGCGTTCGCGGTCGCGGCGACACCGCCGCCGACGCCCACCGCGGCCACGGCCGCGCCACCCGCCACGACGACCTTGCGCCGCGTCAAGTCCCGTTTGTGCTTCGGCTGTTGAGTCTTGTGAGTCTCGGTCCCAGTCATGGGCAGGACGTTAGGGACGGTGCCTGTCAGCGACATGGGCACGGACTGTGGGATTCCACGTGACTCTCACAGGTTGTACGTCCACGGGGTTCGCGGAGACGCGAAGTGGCCCGGAACCGGCGTCGGTTCCGGGCCACAAACGGCCACCGGACAGGATTACTTCGGCTGCGGCCTTACTTGGGCTGCGGCTTCCGGACCGAAAGGTGCAGCTCCCGCAGCCGGGCCTCCTCCAGCTCCGTCGGCGCGCCCATCATCAGGTCCTGGGCGTTGCCGTTGAGCGGGAAGGCGATCGTCTCGCGGATGTTGGGCTCGTCGGCCAGGAGCATCACGATCCGGTCGACGCCCGGCGCGATGCCGCCGTGCGGAGGGGCGCCGAAGCGGAACGCGCGGAGCATGCCCGCGAACTCGCGCTCCACCGTCTCCGCCTCATAGCCCGCGATACCGAAGGCCTTGAGCATGATGTCCGGCTCGTGGTTCCGGATCGCGCCGGAGGACAGCTCGACGCCGTTGCAGACGATGTCGTACTGCCAGGCCAGGACGTCGAGGGGGTCCTGGGTCTCCAGGGCTTCCATTCCGCCCTGCGGCATCGAGAAGGGGTTGTGGGAGAAGTCGATCTTCCCGGTCTCCTCGTCCTTCTCGAACATCGGGAAGTCGACGACCCAGCAGAAGCGGAAGACGTCCTCCTCGAAGTGGCCGGAGCGACGAGCGGCCTCTACGCGCACCGCGCCCATGATCTTCGAGACCTCGTCGAACTCGCCCGCGCCGAAGAACACCGCGTGACCGGCGGCGAGAGACAGCCGCTTGGTCAGCTCCGCGACGTTCTCCTCCGTCAGGAACTTCGCGATCGGGCCGGTCAGCGAGCCGTCCTCGGCGACCCGCACCCACGCCAAGCCCTTCGCGCCCTGCGAGACGGCATAGTCACCGAGCTGGTCGAAGAATTTGCGGGGCTGCGAGGACACGTCCGGCACCGGCAACGCCCGTACGTGCTTGCCCGCGAAGGCCTTGAACTCCGAGCCCTCGAAGATGTCGGTGATGTCGGCCAGCTCCAGCTGGGCCCGCAGGTCCGGCTTGTCGGAGCCGTACTTCAGCATCGCCTCGCGGAACGGGATCCGCGGGAAGGGGGAGGTGACATGGCGGCCGTTGCCGAACTCCTCGAACAGCTCCGTCATCAGCTGCTCGATCGGCCGGAACACGTCCTCCTGCTCGACGAAGGACATCTCCACGTCGAGCTGGTAGAACTCGCCCGGCGAACGGTCCGCGCGCGCGTCCTCGTCGCGGAAGCAGGGCGCGATCTGGAAGTAGCGGTCGAAGCCGGAGATCATCAGCAGCTGCTTGAACTGCTGCGGGGCTTGCGGCAGGGCGTAGAACCTGCCCGGGTGCAGGCGGGACGGGACGACGAAGTCGCGGGCGCCCTCGGGCGAGGTGGCGGTGAGGATCGGGGTCGCCAGCTCGTTGAAGCCGAGCGCCGTCATCTTGCTGCGGATCGCGGAGATGACCGCCGTACGCAGCATGATGTTGCGGTGCATGCGCTCGCGGCGCAGATCCAGGAAGCGGTACTCCAGTCGCCGCTCCTCGTTCACACCGTCCTCGGTGTTGATCGTGAAGGGCAGCGGGGCGGCGGCGCCGAGCAGTTCGACCTCGCTCACCTCGACCTCGACCTCGCCGGTCGGCAGGTCCGGGTTGATGTTCTCGGCGCCGCGCGAGACAACCTGGCCGTCGACGCGGACGGTCGACTCCTTGGAGAGCTTGTCCAGCGCCTCGTACGCGGCCGTGCCGGGGCGAGCGACCAGCTGCGTGATGCCGTAGTGATCGCGCAGATCGATGAAGAGGATGCCACCCAGGTCGCGCCGATTGTGCAGCCAGCCGCTCAGCCGGACGTCGCTGCCGACGTCAGAGGCGCGGAGCTCGCCGCAGGTGTGGGACCTGTACCGATGCATCGTCGTTCATCCAGCCTTCGCGGATCGGGGCTTGTGTCACAGCCTGTATGTCGGTCTGTGCGTCACGGTCTGTGTTTCACGTGAAACACAGGCCCAAGCGTACCGGGGAGCCAATGCCCGCCTCCCCACCATTACGGGCGGGTCACGACCATCACGGGCCGGTCACGGTCCGACCCCCTGAAGGGTGGCCTTTCTCCCTTTGGTGGCTTCTCACGATCACCTCTTCCTACAGTGGCCCAATGCGCACTGGTGAGCCCCTGCCCGCCGTGGGGGACGTCCTGGCCGCCCTCGCGACCGGCCTGTGGCGTTGGGACAACGCGGCCGAACTGGTCACTCTGGACGCCGAGGCCGCACGGCTGCTCGGACTGCCCGCTGAAGCGATCACGCTGACGGAGGCCGGCGCCCGCGCCCGCTTCCACCCGGTCGACTGGAACGAGGTCAAACCGGTCGTCCAGCTCGCCGCCTCCGAGGGCACCATCGCCGAACTCCGGATGCGGGTCATGGACGAGCAGGGACGCGTACTGCGTACGGTGCGCAGCCGCTCCAAGCCGTCGTACGACACTGAATCGCACTCCTACCAGCTGGTCGGCACCCTCCAGGAGGTCTCCGAGCCACCGCCGGGGGCCGCCTCCCGCACCCCCGTCACCGGTGACTGGCGCCGTTCCCGCGAGGCGTTCCTGCTGGACGCCGGGCGCGCACTGGCAGAGGCCCGGTCCACGGCGGAGGTGCTGCGGGTCGCGGCCGGCCTGTCGATGCCCGGCTTCTCACCGGACGGCCTGGCCGTGTACGGCACTCAGGGCGACCGTCTGACGCTCATCGGCCACCACGGGCACCAGTCCGACGACGAAGGACCGTCCTCCGCGATGTCCGTGGACACGGACCATCCGGCCGCGGAGGTCGTACGCACCGGCCGTGCCGTCTATCTCTCCTCCCCGAAGGACTACCGGAAACGCTTCCCCGCCTGGTGGCCGCTCGCCCAGGGTTTCGGCAGGCAGTCGTGGGCGTTTCTGCCGCTCGTCGTCGCGGGCCGCACGATAGGCGCGTGGATGGCGGCCTTCACCTACCGCGTCTCCTTCACACCCGACGAACGCTCCGTCCTCACCACCGTCGCCCGGATGCTCGCGCAGGCCCTCTCCCGTGCCGGCGCCGCCGAGTCCGAACGCGAACTGACCGACGGCCTCCAGCGCTCGATGCTGCCCAACCTGGGGCCGCAGATCCCCGGCATGACCGTGGCCGCACGGTACGTGCCCACCGGCGGCGGACTCCAGGTCGGCGGCGACTGGTACGACATGATCCCGCTCCCCGGGGGCACTTCCCGGACGCAGCCCGGCGGAGGCAGATTCGCGCTCGTCATCGGCGACGTCCAGGGCCATGACGTACGCGCCGCCGGGCTGATGGGCCAGCTGCGGATCGCGCTCAGGGCGTACGCCTCCGAAGGGCACCGCCCGGACGCCGTGCTGTCGCGCGCCTCCCGGTTTCTGTACGGGATGACGTCCGAGGAGGAGGCCGCCGACCTGCGCTTCGCGACCTGCCTGTACGTGGAGGTCGACCCCGCGACCGGCGTACTGGACATCGCCCGCGCCGGGCACCCGGACCCGGCGATACGGATGGCCGACGGGACCGTGCTGACCCGGCCGACCGCGGGCGGACTGCCGCTCGGCATCGACCCGGACGCGGACTATCCGACGACGCGGCTCGCCCTGGAACCCGGCGAGACCATGCTGATCTGCACCGACGGGCTCATCGAGACCGGCGGGCACGACCTCGACACCGGCTGGCTCCGGATCCGCAAGATCCTGGAGAGCCACGACGGCGAGACGAGCGACCTGGAGACGCTGGCCGACGCGCTGGTCCAGGCCGTGCACGGGCCCTCCTCGCACCACATGACCGGACCGCTGGTGGACCGCCGGGAGGACGACATCGCGGTCCTGCTGCTGTGCCGGCAGGGGGAGGGCTGCGGCTGCGGCGACCAGCCGGCGGCACGGACCTCCGTCCGCCGCACCGTGCTGACCGTGGCTCAGGCCGAGCCCGAGCGGGTCGCGGACGCACGCCGGCAGCTGAAGGAACTGCTCCACGACTGGTCCTCCGAGGACCAGATCGACTCGGCGGTGCTCCTGGTCTCGGAGATGGTCACGAACGTACTCGTACACACGGACGCCGAAGCGCTGCTCGTCGCCGAGATGACGGGCGAGGCGGGCTCCCGACGGATCCGGGTCGAGGTCACCGACTGCAGCGACGCCCTGCCGCACAAGCGTCAGCCCGGAGAACTGGCGTCCTCCGGGCGGGGCTTGATGCTCATGGAACTGCTCTCTGACGCCTGGGGAGTGGACCCGCGGGGCGAGGGCAAGAGCATCTGGTTCGAGCTCTACGAACCGGACGGCGCGGAACCGGACGGCGCAGAACCGTCCGGTTCCGAATCGGACGGCTCCGGAGAGGCCGAGACGATCATCGGCACGTGATCATCCGTACGTGATCAGAGGTACTGGCCGTCGTCGGCACCCTTGTCCGACCCCGGCCGTACCTTGACCGCGACGACGTTGGAGCAGTTGACCAACAGGGTCCCACTGTCGACGCCGTCACGGCCGTTCAGCTCGAAGCGCAGGGTGCGCTCCTGCTCCAGCGCCTCGGTGACACTGTCTTCCGCCGACTCCAGCGACTCGAAGTCCCGGCTCCTGACGGCCAGCGGCTCCCCGACGACGGGGTGGAACACGAGGTGGATTTCCGGATTCTCCTGTGCCATACCCGCCGTCCTTCCGTTCCGCGTCCCGTCCCTCAGAGACCGCCCTCGGACATCCCGTGCACGGCCGGAATCGTACCCAGTCGTCCCTTCTGGAAGTCCTCGAATGCCTGCTGCAGCTCCTCGCGGGTGTTCATCACGAACGGCCCGTAGTGCGCCATCGGCTCACGGATGGGCTGCCCGCCGAGGAGGACAACCTCCAGGTCAGGCGTGTGCGAGTCCTGCTTCTCGTCCGCGCGGACGGTCAGCGAGGAGCCGGCGCCGAAGACCGCGGTCTGGCCCAGGTGGATCGGGCGGCGCTCCGCGCCCACGGCTCCCTTGCCCGCCAGTACGTACGCGAGGCCGTTGAAGTCCTCTCGCCAAGGCAGGGTGATCTCGGCGCCCGGCGCCAGCGTCGCGTGCACCATCGTGATCGGCGTGTGCGTGATGCCGGGCCCTTGGTGACCGTCCAGCTCACCGGCGATCACGCGCAGCAGCGCGCCGCCGTCGGGGGTGCTGAGAAGCTGCACCTGACCACCACGGATGTCCTGGTACCGCGGGGACATCATCTTGTCCTTGGCCGGGAGGTTCACCCACAGCTGGAGACCGTGGAAGAGACCGCCGGACATGACGAGCGACTCCGGGGGCGCCTCGATGTGGAGCAGGCCTGAACCGGCCGTCATCCACTGGGTGTCACCGTTGGTGATGGTGCCGCCGCCGCCCTGGCTGTCCTGGTGGTCGAAGATCCCGTCGATGATGTACGTGACGGTCTCGAAGCCGCGGTGGGGGTGCCAGGGGGTGCCCTTCGGCTCCCCGGGCGCGTACTCCACCTCGCCCATCTGGTCCATCATGATGAACGGGTCGAGGTACTTGTAATTGATCCCCGCGAACGCGCGGCGGACCGGGAAACCCTCGCCCTCGAACCCACTCGGCGCGCTGGTCACCGCCAGCACCGGGCGGGCCACGGCCTCGGCCGACGCCACCACACGGGGCAGGGTCAGCGGGTTCTCAACGGTCACTGCAGGCATGTCGGTACCTCCTTGTGCTCCGAGTTTAGTTGACTATTGAACTTCCTGCTACCCGGAACAGAGAACGCCCGGAGGGAATTCCCTCCGGGCGCCGGGCCGTGTCGGGGCACGTCAGCCGTCTGCGAAGCAATGGCGTCTAGCCATACATTCGGCGCATCGCGAAGTCGACCATCTGCTCGACCGCCTTCGCGTCGAAGACCATACGGTGCTCGCCCTCCATGTCGAGGACGAAGCCGTAGCCGGTGGGGAGCAGGTCGATCACCTCGGCACCGGTGATCACGAAGTACTTGGACTCCTTGCCGGCGTAACGGCGCAGCTCCTTGAGCGAGGTGAACATCGGGATCACGGGCTGCTGGGTGTTGTGCAGCGCGAGGAAGCCGGGGTTGTCGCCGCGCGGGCAGTAGACCTTGGACGTGGCGAAGACCTGCTGAAAGTCCTCGGCGGAGATCGCCCCCGTGGTGAACGCGCGCACCGCGTCCGCGAGCGAGGGCGGCGACGGCTCGGGGTACAGCGGGCCGCTCTGCGGCCCGTACCCTCCGGGCTGGGGCGGCGGCTGCGGTTGCGCATACTGCTGCTGGCCGGGGCCCGCGGTCTGGTCGTAGCCGTACATGGGGGCCAGAGTATCCGCCCTCCGCCTCCGGCGGTTTCCAACCCCCACAAACCCACCCCACCCGAACCCGGAGGGTTAGCTCACACTTGGGCCGCTAGGGGTTGATTCTTATTACCCACGGGTAGCATCATCGTGGCTGTTGCTGTACACGAACCTAGGTCCGAGGATTCACCCCCTCACCCGATCCCTTACGGAGCCGTCGCCATGGGGCACTACAAGTCGAATCTCCGCGACATCGAGTTCAACCTCTTCGAGGTGCTCGGGCGCGACAAGCTGTACGGCAGCGGCCCGTTCGCGGAGATGGATGCCGAGACCGCCAAGAGCATCCTCGAAGAGCTGACCCGGCTTTCGGAGAACGAGCTGGCGGAGTCCTTCGCGGACGCGGACCGCAACCCGCCGGTCTTCGACCCGGAGACCAACACCGCACCCGTACCGGCCAGCTTCAAGAAGAGCTACAAGGCCTTCATGGACTCCGAGTACTGGCGGCTCGGCCTGCCCGAGGAGATCGGCGGCACGACCGCCCCGCCGTCCCTGATCTGGGCGTACGCGGAGCTGGTTCTGGGCGCCAACCCGGCGGTCTGGATGTACTCCTCAGGCCCGGCGTTCGCCCGCATCCTCTTCGACGAGGGCACGGAGCAGCAGAAGCACATCGCCCAGATAGCCGTGGACCGGACCTGGGGCTCGACCATGGTGCTCACGGAGCCCGACGCGGGCTCGGACGTGGGTGCCGGGCGCACCAAGGCGGTTCAGCAGGAGGACGGCTCATGGCACATCGAGGGCGTGAAGCGGTTCATCACGTCCGGTGAGCACGACATGGAGGAGAACATCCTTCACTACGTGCTCGCGCGTCCGGAAGGTGCCGGTCCCGGCACCAAGGGGCTCTCCCTCTTCCTCGTACCGAAGTACCTCTTCGACTTCGAGACCGGCGAGCTGGGCGACAGGAATGGCGTCTACGCCACCAACGTCGAGCACAAGATGGGCCTGAAGGCCTCCAACACCTGCGAGATGACCTTCGGCGACCGCCACCCCGCCAAGGGCTGGCTGATCGGTGACAAGCACGACGGCATCCGCCAGATGTTCCGGATCATCGAGTTCGCCCGGATGATGGTCGGCACGAAGGCGATCTCGACGCTGTCGACGGGTTACTTGAACGCCCTTGAGTACGCCAAGGAGCGCGTCCAGGGCCCGGACCTCGCGAACTTCATGGACAAGACCGCCCCCAAGGTCACCATCACGCACCACCCGGACGTGCGCCGCTCGCTGATGACGCAGAAGGCGTACGCGGAGGGCATGCGCTCCCTCGTCATGTACACCGCGTCGATCCAGGACGAGATCATGGTCAAGGAGGCCGCGGGCGAGGACACCGCCGCCCTCGAGGCCCTGAACGACCTGCTCCTGCCGATCGTGAAGGGCTACGGCTCCGAGAAGGGGTACGAGCAGCTCGCGCAGTCCCTGCAGACCTTCGGCGGCTCCGGCTTCCTCCAGGAGTACCCGATCGAGCAGTACATCCGGGACGCCAAGATCGACACCCTGTATGAGGGCACCACCGCGATCCAGGGCCAGGACTTCTTCTTCCGGAAGATCGTCCGCAACCAGGGTGCGGCGCTGAACTCGCTCGCCGAGGACATCAAGAAGTTCCTGGCGCTCGGCACGGGTGGCGAGGAGCTGTCGGCCGCCCGCGAGCAGCTCGCCAAGGCGGCCGTCGAGCTGGAGGCCATCGTCGGCCTGATGCTCACGGACCTCGCGGCGACCGAGCAGGACGTCAAGAACATCTACAAGGTCGGGCTCAACACGACCCGCCTGCTGATGGCCTCCGGTGACGTGGTCGTCGGCTACCTGCTGCTGAAGGGTGCCGCGGTCGCGGCCGAGAAGCTGGAGACGGCGCCGGCCAAGGACAAGGCCTTCTACACCGGCAAGATCGCCGCGGCCAAGTTCTTCGCGGCGAACGTCCTGCCGGGCGTCACCGGCGCGCGCAAGCTCGCCGAGGGCACCGACCTGGGGCTGATGGAGCTCGACGAAGCGGCTTTCTAGGAGCGCTTCCGTCCGCTTGGGCACAAAGGAGGGGGCCTTTCCAGGAGCGTCGACGCATACCGGAGCCGTACTGGAAAGTGACCTTCCGGTCAGCGTTCCCCTCCGCATAACCCTTACGAGGGCCCGTTCCCCATCGCCGGGAGCGGGCCCTCGTACGTCGTTAAGGTGAACCCATGAGCACACCCCCACGCTTCGATCGCGGCCATACCGACGACCTCATGTCCTTCCTGACGGCCAGCCCGTCCCCGTATCACGCGGTGGCGAACGCGGCCGAGCGGCTGGAGAAGGCAGGCTTCCGGCAGGTCGCCGAGACGGACGCGTGGGAGGGGGCGCACGGCGGGAAGTACGTGGTGCGCGGGGGCGCGCTCGTGGCCTGGTACGTGCCCGAGGGCGCCGAGCCGCACACGCCCTTCCGGATCGTCGGGGCGCACACCGACTCCCCCAACCTGCGCGTGAAGCCGCGGCCGGACAGCGGTGCGCACGGCTGGCGCCAGGTCGCGGTCGAGATCTACGGCGGCCCGTTGCTCAACTCCTGGCTGGACCGCGATCTGGGCCTCGCCGGCCGGCTCTCCCTGCGCGACGGCACGAGCCGGCTGGTGAACATCGACCGCGCCCTGCTGAGGGTTCCTCAACTCGCCATCCACCTGGACCGTTCGGTCACCTCCGAGGGGCTCAAGCTCGACAAGCAGCGGCATCTGCAGCCGATCTGGGGCCTCGGCAACGACGTACGCGACGGGGATCTGATCCGTTTTCTGGAGCAGGAATCCGGCCTTGCCGAGGGCGAGGTCACCGGCTGGGATCTGATGACGCACTCCATCGAGCCGCCGTCGTACCTGGGCCGGGACAAGGAGCTGGTCGCGGGCCCGCGCATGGACAACCTCCTGTCCGTGCACGCCGGTACGGCCGCGCTGGCGGCCGTGGCGACCTGCGACGAGGATCTCCCGTACATCCCGGTGCTCGCGGCGTTCGACCACGAGGAGAACGGCTCGCAGTCGGACACGGGGGCGGACGGTCCGCTGCTCGGGAGTGTGCTGGAGCGTTCGGTGTTCGCGCGCGGCGGTACGTACGAGGACAGGGCACGCGCCTTCGCCGGCACCGTCTGTCTCTCCTCCGACACGGGCCACGCGGTCCACCCGAACTACGCCGAGCGCCACGACCCGACGCACCACCCGCGCGCGGGCGGTGGCCCCATCCTCAAGGTCAACGTCAACAACCGCTATGCCACGGACGGTTCGGGCCGCGCGGTCTTCGCCGCCGCCTGCGAGAAGGCCGCCGTACCCTTCCAGTCCTTCGTCTCCAACAACTCGATGCCCTGCGGCACGACCATCGGCCCCATCACCGCCGCCCGCCACGGCATCAAGACGGTCGACATCGGCGTAGCCATCCTCTCCATGCACAGCGCCCGCGAACTGTGCGGCGCCGAGGACCCATTCCTGCTGGCGAACGCGATGGTGGCGTTCCTGGAGGGTTAGGGGCCGAGTCCGAACCTGTGTCCTCAAGCCTTTGTCCTCAGGTGAGTTGCCTCCGCATGGCCGGTCCGGCGGAGGGTACCCGGCCCGGGTCCGCAACAGCCGTGCGAACGGCGACAGAACACGGACAGGACAGGGAGGCCAGACTCATGGGTCTGGGTGGATGCATCATTCTGATCGCGGTAGGAGCCATTCTCACGTTCGCGACCGACTGGGACATGCAGGGAGTCAACCTCGACCTGGTCGGGATCATCCTGATCGTCGTCGGCCTGATCGGCGTCGCGACGTTCAGCAGTGTCGCCAAGCGCCGGCGTGTGGTGGTTCCGCCCACAACACCGGTGATCGACGAGGAACGGCACCACAGCCGCCGGGACGGATACAGCGACGGTTACGGCGTTTGATCGCCACTTCCTCGACCGCCGGCCACGGCACCGTTCGGTGACGGGTCAGGCCAGCGCGTGCCCCGTAGTCGCGTCCACATGGTCCGGTACCTCGTCGTGGCGGTCGCCGACGGTGGAGGTGCCGGTCGGTTCGAGGACGAGGATCTCGGTGGGGACGGGAGCGTACGGCTTGTGCTCGGTGCCGCGCGGGACTGTGAAGACGGCGCCCCGGGGCAGGACGACCGTGCGCTCGCCGGCCGGTTCGCGCAGGGCGATGTGCAGTTCACCGTTCAGGACCAGGAAGAACTCGTCGGTGTGGTCGTGGACGTGCCAGAGGTGCTCGCCCTCGACCTTGGCCACGCGGACGTCGTAGTCGTTGACGGCCGTCACGATTCGGGGGCTCCACGTTTCCGTGAAGGAGGAGAGGGCCGTTTCCAGCGAGATGGGTTCCATGGGCTCATCGTGCGGGGTAGTCCCGGCGTCGCACGAGTGCTAGGAATCGCATATGCCGCAAGGATCCTCGCACCGGGTCGCCGTGATCGTCGACGAAGGCACCAATCCCTTCGAGGTCGGCGTCGCGACCGAGCTGTTCGGCCTGCCGCGGCCCGAACTGGGCCTCCCCGGACCGCTGTACGACGTGACGCTGTGCACGCCCACCCCCGAGGTCCGGATGAACCACGGCTTCTTCACGCTGACCGGCGTGCCCGGGCTGGAGGCGGTCGACGAGGCGGACACCCTCGTCGTACCCGGCCGCCCGGACAACGTCGTGCCCCGCGGCGCCGCCGTACTCGACGCCATCCGGCGCACCCACGCGCGCGGGGCCCGTGTCATGAGCCTGTGCACCGGAAGCTTCGCGCTCGCCGAGGCCGGCCTGCGAATGGGGGCACCTCCCACGCCCTTAAGGCAGTGGGGGAGGACGCCGGGCCACCACACACTGGCGCTGGGCCGACACGTTCCGAAAGCTGCATCCGAAGGTGCTGCTGGAGCCGGACGTGCTCTTCGTCGACGAGGGCGACATCCTGACCGCCGCGGGCAGTGCCGCCGCACTCGACCTGTGCCTGCATGTCGTACGACGTGACCATGGCGCCGACGTCACCAATGCCGTGTCCCGGCGGCTGGTGTTCGCCGCGCACCGGGACGGCGGGCAGAAGCAGTTCGTGGAGCGGCCAATGCCCGACGTGCCCGACGAGTCGCTGGGCCCCTTGCTGGCGTGGGCTCAGGAGCGGCTGGGCGAGCCGCTGACGGTGGCGGACTTGGCGGCGCGTGCGGCGGTCAGCTCCGCGACGCTGCACCGGCGCTTCCGCACTCAGCTCGGTACGACTCCGCTGGCCTGGCTGACAGGGGAGAGGGTGGCGCTGGCCTGCCGACTGATCGAGCGGGGGGAGGAGCGGCTGGACGTGGTGGCCGCCCGGAGCGGGCTGGGGACGGCCGCGAACCTACGCGCGCGTGTGCGACGCGAGACCGGGCTCAGCCCATCGGCCTACCGGCAGCGTTTCGGACCGGCCGCCGGGGAACCGCTACAGACATGAGATTCCTCGTACGCGACCGGCTCCTCGGCATCGGTGACGACTACTGGATCGAGGACGACCGCGGCAACAAGGTCTTCCTCGTCGACGGCAAAGCCATGCGGCTGCGGGACACCTTCGAGCTGAAGGACGCCCAGGGGCGCGTCCTGATCGACATCCGCCAGAAGATGTTCGCCCTGCGGGACACGATGGTGATCGAGCGGGACGGCCAACCGATCGCGCGGATCAGACGCAAACGGCTGTCGTTGCTGCGCAACCACTACCGGGTGGCCCTGGCGGACGGCAGCACGGAACTGGACGTCAGCGGCAAGATCCTCGACCGCGAATTCGCCATCGAGTACGACGGTGAGCTGCTCGCCGTCATCTCCCGGCGCCGGCTTCACGTGCGGGAGACGTACGGCGTGGACGTCGTACGGGAGGACGCGGACCCGGCGCTGCTGATCGCGGTGGCGGTGTGCGTGATCCATCTGGCCGAGAAGGAACGGGAGGACTGAGAGCCAACGGGAGGACTGAGAGCCAACGGGAGGACTGAGAGCTAGCGGCCAGGCGGCTCCAGCCCCAGCATCCTGTCCTTCAGCGCCGGGAACTGATCCCGGGTCACGCCCACCTTCCCCGGATCGAACTCCACCGTGAGCACCTCCTCGTCCGGGCCCGCCTCGGCCAGTACCTCGCCCCAGGGATCCACCACGATCGAGTGACCGGCCTGCGGAACTCCCGCATGCGTACCGGCCGTTCCACACGCGAGGACGTACGACTGGTTTTCGACCGCGCGGGCCTGGGCCAGCAGCGTCCAGTGGGAGCGGCGGCGTTCGGGCCAGCCGGCGGGGATGACGAGGGTTTCGGCGCCGGCGTCGACAAGGCGGCGGAAGAGTTCGGGGAAGCGGAGGTCGTAGCAGGTCGCGAGGCCGAGCGTGGTCGACGGCAGTCGTACGGTGACGACCTCCGCGCCCGCGCTCATCAGCACCGCCTCGCCCTTGTCGAAGCCGAAGCGGTGGATCTTGCGGTACGAGGCGGTCAGTTCGCCGGAGGGGGAGAAGACGAGTGAGGTGTTGTAGAGGAGGCCGTCGGGGTCCCGCTCGGGGATGGAGCCCGCGTGCAGCCATACGCCCGCGTCGCTCGCCGCCTTGGCCATCGCCTCGTACGTCGGTCCGTGCAGCGGCTCTGCCTCGGTCCCGAAGGACTCGTAGGCGAACGCTCCCGTCGTCCACAATTCGGGCAGCACCACCAGATCGGCACCGGACTGCTCGCGGACGAGGGCGGCCACGCGCTCTCGGCGCGCATCGATCGATTCGCCCCCTTCGTCGTCGTATACACCGATCTGGATGAGGGAGGCGCGCACACTACCACCGTCCTGGCATTCGACCCGCGAAACGGGCCTACGATCGTCACACGAAAGCACTGCCGGGGTGCCTTGCAGCAGCGTAACTTAGCGGTCCAAGACACCCATGCCCGCGCACGAACCGCCCGAGGGGTCCCGTGAGTCTCCATCCCAGCCTTCAGAACTATGCCGACGCCTGGACCCACTCAGTGGAAGCGATATCCGAGCTGGTGCAGCCGCTCGTGGAGGGTGAGTGGAACCGGCGGACCCCCTGCCCGGGCTGGTCCGTCCGGGACATCGTCTCGCATGTGATCGGTATGGACTGCGAGATGCTCGGCGACCCGCGCCCGATCCACACACTGCCGCGCGATCTGTACCACGTGTCGAACGAGCACCAGCGGTACATGGAGATGCAGGTCGACGTACGCCGTCACCACACGGCACCGGAGATGACGTCCGAGCTGGAGTACACGATCATCCGCCGCAACCGGCAGCTGCGGAACGAGTCGCGCGATCCGGACGCCAAGGTACGCGGTCCACTGGGCTCGGAGATCACCCTCGAACAGTCCATGCGCTACCGGGCGTTCGACGTCTGGGTGCACGAGCAGGACCTGCGCACCGCGCTCGGCCGGCCGGGCAATCTGGACTCGCCGGGTGCGTACATCGTGCGCGACGAACTGCTCGCCGTCCTGCCGAAGGTCGTCGCCAAGGAGGCGGGCGCGCCCGCGAACTCCGCGGTCGTCTTCGACGTACACGGACCCGTCGACTTCCTGCGCACGGTCCGCGTCGACTCCGAGAGCAACGGGACGATAGACGGCGCCCCGTCGCTCGGACCGGCGGCCACCCTCACGCTCGACTGGGAGACGTACTTCCGGCTGGCCTGCGGCCGGGTCACCGTCGACGCGGTGGCGGACCGCATCAAGACGGAGGGTGATCTGGAGCTGGCGGCGGCGATCCTGCGGCACTTCGTGGTCACGCAGTAGCCCACGCACTGGCGAGGGCCGCGGGTGCGCCGGACGCCTGAGCGGGGATCGGGCCCCGGCGGGCGCGGAGGTGTTCGCCTCGCGGCCCGCCGTGGGAGGCCCCCCGGCATACGGTCGCGGTCGGTGCTCGGCGGTCAGCGGTCCTCGGTGATGGTGGTCGCGATGCCGTCGGTGAGCTTGACCTTGGCGGAAAAGCCCTTCTTGGCGGCGGCCTCCAGTTCGGCCGGGGTGCACTGGGTCATCTCGGCGGAGTTCGGGCTTCCGCAGATGGTGCCCGCGCCGTAGACCAGGGTGTCGTCGGCGACGAAGAAGGCCTGCTCGACGCCCTTCATGTCGGACACCGTGTACTTGCCCGGGGCGAGGTAGCTGACGTTGCCGAGCCATGTGCCGTTGACGCCCCCCGGGGTGCCGTTCTGCGCGTCGTGCCGTTCGCGGACCACGGTCGCGATGCCGTCCTTCATCGTCACATCGGCGGTGACGGCCTTCTTCTGAGTGGCGGTCTCCAGCTCATCGAGCGTGCACTGCGGACGCGCCTCGGACCGCGGGCTGCCACACACCTGGCCGGCGCCGTATACGAGCGTGTCCTCGGCGACGAAGAACGCCTGCTCCGTCTTGCCCGGGACCTTCACGGTGTACTTGCCGGCGGCGAGGTAGCTGACCGTGCCGTTCTTGAACGTCCCGTTGACGCCCGACTTGGCGCCCGAGCCGTTGTTCGCGACCGGTGCCGAGTCCACCGAGTCCGCCGCGTCCTGCTCACCCGACGCCTTCGAGTTCCCGGTCGTCCCGGAGTCCTTGGAGGACTTGGACGACGAGCTGCCGGAGGACTTCGACGTGCCGGACGAGGAGTCGTTCTGGCACGCCGTCATCATTAATCCGGCGGTGGTGATCGCGGCGGTGACGACGAAGGCCTTGCGCAGGTGGCGGTTCATCACAGAAAACCCTTCCTGGGGCGCGGAGTTGCGGGACCTGGTGGGGCGTCGGCGCGCTTCCGCCGTTCCCCCGCTGTCTGATCACTATGAGGTCCCGAAAGCCCCGCAGGTCACGCTCGTCCCCGCTTCACGACACCGTTGTCACGCGCCCATGACAGAGCAACATCTCGGCTGCGAAGGGCAGTCAGGGACAACCACCTGGCGTCACGCGGGCACGTGCGCCGGTCACGCCGGCACGTGCACCGTCTCCACCCGGCTCGCGACCAGCCGTTCGCGCTCGCGGCGGGCCGCCTGGCGGCGCAGCCGCAGGATCTGGCCGAGGCCGAGCGCCTGGAGCACGAACACCGCGGAAAAGGCGATGCCGTAGTCGTCACCGGTGGCGTCCAGCAGCGCGCCGATCGCGAACAGCGTCGTCATCGAGGCGACGAAACCGCCCATGTTGGTGATTCCGGAGGCCGTGCCCTGACGCTCGGGCGGGTTCGCGGGGCGGGCGAAGTCGAAGCCGATCATCGAGGCGGGGCCACAGGCGCCGAGCACCGTGCAGAGCACGATCAGCAGCCACATCGGCGCGTGGTCGGCGGGGTACGCGAGCGTGGCGGCCCAGACCGCCGCCGTCGACAGCACCGTGCCGAGCGCCAGCGGAAGCCGCGCCGCGTGGTGCCGGGCGACGATCTGCCCGTACACCAGGCCGATCACCATGTTGGAGAGCACGACAAGCGTCAGCAGCTCACCGGCCGTCGCCCGCGAAAGCCCCTGCGCCTCGACGAGGAACGGCAGGCCCCACAACAGCAGGAACACCATCGCCGGGAACTGCGTGGTGAAGTGCACCCACAGCCCGAGCCGCGTCCCGGGCTCCCGCCAGGACGCGACGATCTGCCGGCGCACATACGCGCCGCCCTGGTGTGGGAAAGGCTCCGGTTCATGCCCCTCGGGGTGGTCCTTGAGGAACAGCAGCATCAGTACGAGGACGACGACGCCCGCGAGCGAGCTGCCCGCGAAGGCCGCGGTCCAGCCGACGCCGTGCAGCAGCCGGGCCAGGACGAGCGTCGAGACGAGGTTGCCCGCCATGCCCACCAGGCCCGCCATCTGCGCGACCATCGGGCCACGCCGGGCCGGGAACCAGCGCGCGCCGAGCCGCAGCACGCTGATGAACGTCATCGCGTCACCGAGGCCGAGCAGCGCGCGGGCGGCCAGCGCCATCCCGTACGAGGGCGAGAAGGCGAAGCCCAGCTGACCTGCCGTGAACAGGAGTACGCCGATGGTCAGCACCTTCTTGGTGCCGAGCCGGTCCACCAGCAGGCCGACGGGTATCTGCATGCCCGCGTAGACGAGGAGCTGGAGGATCGAGAAGGTGGACAGCGCGGAGGCGCCCACGTCGAAGCGGTCGGCGGCGTCAAGTCCGGCCACCCCCAGGGACGTACGGAAGATGACCGCGACGAAGTAGACGGAGACGCCGACGGACCAGACCAGGACGGCGCGACGGCCGCCGGGCGGATCGCCGGGGAGGGCCGTGGGCGTGGAGCCTCCCGCGGCGGTCATCGGACGTCACCCCGCGCGAGGCTGGAGAACCAGCTGACGTGCCGGTGGACCAGGTCGACGGCCGCCTCCGCGTCGCCGGAGCGCAGCGCTTCGAGGATCTCGCGGTGCTCGGTGAGCGTCTTGGTGACGCGGTCGGGGTGGGCGTGCATGACGGCGACGCCCATGCGCAACTGCCGGTCGCGGAGCTGGTCGTAGAGCCGCGAGAGGATTTCGTTCCCGCCGCTGCGGACGATCTCGGCGTGGAAGCAGCGGTCGGTGACGGCGGCTGCGGCCAGGTCGCCTGCCTCGGCCTGTTCCCGCTGCTTCTCCAGGAGCTGCGTGAGGCGCTCGATGAGCGCGGGCGAGGCCGGCACCGCCTTGCGGATCGCGTGCTCCTCGACGAGCTGCCGGGTCTCCACGACGTCGGCGATCTCCTGCGCGGAGACAGGCAGGACCAGCGCGCCCTTCTTCGGGTAGAGCTTGATCAGCCCTTCGACCTCAAGCTTCAGCAGCGCCTCGCGAACGGGGGTGCGCGAGACCCCGACCGCCTCGGCCAGCTCGCCCTCGGTGAGCAGCGTCCCGCCCTCGTACCGGCGCTCCAGGACTCCCTGCTTGACGTGGGCGTAGACACGTTCGGCGGCGGGGGGTTGCTTGGCGGGCGGCTGCTTGGCGGATCGGGACGCGGACGACGCGGTCCCGGTCGGGGTCGGGGAGGGTGCTGCAGGCATGCGCACAGCATAGATACAACACGTACGCATCGTCGCGGGCCGTCCAGGATTCGGAACGCACGGCGCTAAATGCACCCCGCCCCACGGATGCTGCAACCACCTGTGCTACTTACGTGTCATACGTGTCGCAGGGGCAGGCGACTCGCTCAGGTCGCCGCCAAGTGGCCGCCCTCCAGGGGCATTTGGGGCATACGACGTAATCGGGGTACTCGACTTGAAAACCGGCATTATGGGCGCACGGGTCCGCAGAGCTGCCGCCGTGGTCATCACCACCGGAGCCATGCTCGCGACCGGAGCCCTCACCGCGGCGCCCGCGACGGCCGCCACCGCGCCCACGATCGCCGCCAAGGGCGGCTACGTGATGAACAACGGCACCGCCAAGACGCTTTACACGAAGGCCGCGGACACCCGCCGCTCCACCGGCTCGACCACGAAGATCATGACCGCGAAGGTCGTGCTGTCGCAGCCGAACCTCAACCTGAACGCCAAGGTCACGATCCAGAAGGCGTACAGCGACTACATCGTCCAGAACAACTGGGCCTCGAACGCCAAGCTGATCGTCGGCGACAAGGTCACGGTCCGTCAGCTGCTGTACGGGCTGATGCTGCCGTCCGGCTGCGACGCCGCGTACGCGCTCGCCGACAAGTTCGGCTCCGGCTCGACGCGGGCCGCCCGCGTGAAGTCGTTCATCGGCAAGATGAACAAGCAGGCCAGGGACCTGGGCCTGAGGAACACGAAGTTCGACTCGTTCGACGGCATCGGCAGGGGCTCGAACTACTCCACGCCGCGCGACCTGACGAAGCTCGCCAGCAGCGCGATGAAGAACTCCACGTTCCGCTCGATCGTCAAGACGAAGAACTACACGGCCAAGACGACCACCAGGACCGGCGGCACCCGCACGATGGCGCCCTGGAAGAACACGAACCCCCTCCTCGGCACCTACACCGGCGCCCTCGGCGTCAAGACCGGCTCCGGCCCGGAGGCCAAGTACTGCCTGGTCTTCGCCGCGACGCGCAACGGCAAGACGGTCATCGGCACGGTCCTCGCGTCGACTTCGTCGACGAGCCGCGCATCGGACGCGAAGAAGATGATGGATTACGCGTTCAGGCGGTAGCAAGAGGTAGGGCGACGGGGAGGGGAGTTGGGCGGGGCAGCCGATGCTCCGCCCAACTCCCCTCCCCGTCTCACTTCTCCGCCTCAGACTCCCACTGGGCCAACAGGAGCAGGTCCAGGAGCCGATCGAGGTCCTACTGAGTACGACTCAACTGGCCAACGGCGCGGCGTACTTCGCCCTGTTCAACGCACCGAATCTGCCGACCGCCATCGCGGCTGCGGCTCTGATCGGCTTACCCGGCAGCGTCCTGCTCATCTCCGTGGAAACCCACATCCAGCGCACCGCCCCGCCCGCCATGCTCGGCCGCATCGGCGCCCTGTTCTTCGCCGTGGACTCCCTCGCCGCCGTTGTCGGCGCACTGGGCGCACCGGCACTCGTCACGACCTTCGGCCTCACCCCGGCACTCAACACCATTAGCGCGCTCGCACTGGTCGCCGTGCCTGTCTTGGCTTCCAAGAAATCGAGGCAGGCATTCTCCGACCGGGTCCCCGAGGGGCACTGAGAGATTCTCGAGACCGTAACTGGAGCTTGCGGTCTCAGCATTTCCGCAGGTGGAGAGTGGTGGAGAAAAGGTCTCCCGGCTCAGGGCTGGCACCTCACGGTGGACTCGACGAAAGACAACCACGCCTTCGGCGCAAGCCGGAGTATCGGGCCGTCGAGGTCCTTGGAGTCGCGGATGGCTATGGTGCCGGGGATGTTGCGGGCGACTTCGACGCACTCGCCGTGCGGGTCGCCGCTGCTGTACGTGGACTTCGCGAACTGGAACTCGGACACGTTGGCCTACATCTCCTTGCGGATGCTGTCGATGAGGCTGACGGAGTTGTGCTGCGCCAACCCCAGCCGCGTGATGCGATCGAAAATCGCGTCGTGGTGTGCGGCATCAGTCTCGCTCTCGAGCCAGACCTTCGTCGACACGGTATCCGCCTGAACAACGTCCAGAGCACCGGGCTCGGCGAAGGAAACCAGGGTGAAGGCGCTGGTCATCCCGGGGTGAGCGCCCGCGATGAACGGGACGATCTGGACGCGTACGTTGGGCAGTTGAGCCGCATCGAGAAGGTGCTCCAACTGGGCGCGCATGACATCCCTTCCACCGACCAGCTGCCGCAGCGCACCTTCGTGCAGCACTGCCCATAGGTGCAGCGGGCGCTCACCGGCCAGCCTCGCCTGCCGGGCCATCCTCGCCGCCACGAAGGACTCGATCTCGTCGAGGTCCTTCCAAGCTCCGTTACCCACGGCGAGAGCGCGGGCGTAGTCGGCGGTCTGCAAGAGGCCCGGAACGAAGGCGAGTTGCCAGGTACGAAGCTCTGTGGCGATGTCTTCCAGGGCGACGTACTCGATCTGCGCCTTCAGGTGGGGGTACTGGTTCCACCAGCCCTTGGCCTTGCGGCGGTCACGGTCGGCCTTGGCCAGCGCCAGTAGGCGGTCGATGCCCTTCGGATCGTCCTGCCCGTAGAGGTGGCAGAGCGCCCGCACGTCCGGATCCCTCACAGGCACGAGACCACGCTCCATCTTCGCGACCTTGGCCACCGACGCCGACAGAGCCTCAGCCGCATGCGTCTGACGCATCCCGCACCCCTCGCGCATGCGCAGCAGCTCCCCGCCGAGTCGGCGCGCCAGCACCGTCGACACAGACACACCGCGATCAGGGTTCCTGCCTGCCATATCGCGCTCCCTCCCAGCAAGTTGGTCACAGTCTGTGCCGTCTCCACACTGTGAGCAAGCAAGTTCGAGTAGAAATTTATGGCCTACCGACGTGATGGCCTACTCGACTCGCAGCTACGGTCAGCACTCAATCACCTACTCAGCGACACCAGTTGATGGAAGTGCACCGTGCCGCCCACCCCAGGGCTTGTACGGCAGAGCCCCCCACCAATCTGACGGCCACCCCGAGCATCCAGCCCCGCACAAGGAGGTGCACGCCGATGACCGGCTCCTGTGACCCGGACCGTCACGACGCCATCAGCTACACCCCGTATCCGCAGAACATCCCCGTCGCCCGCAGACGCGTCGCCCAGCTCGCAGTCGACTGGGGCCAATCCGGCGTAGCCGCCGACGCGGCGCTGCTGACAAGCGAGTTGTGCATCAACGCCCTGCTGTACGGCTGCCTGCACGACCGACTGTTCCGAGTGGAGACCTCGCTCACCGCCAAGGCCTTCCGTATCGCCGTCACCGACCCGAAAGGCGAGCGCCTGCCGGAACCCCGCACGGCGGACGACGGCGACCAGTTCGGGCGCGGGCTGCTCATCGTTCGTACGCTCTCCAGCCGATGGGCCGTGGAGAAGCTCACCGTGGGAAAGACGGTGTGGGCAGAGCTGGACATTCCGGGAGCGCCGAATGCGTAGGCTGCTCGGCCGTCTGCGAGGGTGCCGCGACGGTACCTTGGCGGCACGGCGAAAGGGGATGCAGATGGCAGCCGAGTGGCAGGTCGCAGTGGCAGAGGCTCGGGAAGCCAACGGATTCACGGGCGAGGTCGTCCAACGCACCGTTGACGGCATCGGGACAGCCCTGCGGCTCGACCACCGGGCCGATTTCTACACGGAGTTGGGCGCCCTGACCGACTCCGGCAGCTTCGACGCCTTCCTCAACCACTGGTGGACCCAGGCACTCGCCGACTCGGCGTCGGACGAGGAGACCCGCCGGGCGGCGATCGACTTCGCCGACGTGACCGTCTCCCTGTATGCGCGCGCCGTGGGCGGCCCGACGTCCACCCCGGAACAGATCGAGGCCATCGCCGCCGGATCGGAAGTCCCTTGACATACACGATCATCTGGGAGAGGACCGCGTCCGAGGGCCTCAAGCGACTCCGGGCGCGCGACGGTGACTCGGTGAAGCCACTGGTCAAAGCGATCAACGAACTTGCCCGGAATCCTGAGCCCGCCACAAGCAGCAAACTCGGCGGCACCAGCCTGCGACGACTGCGTGTCGGCGCCTACCGAGCCACGTACGAGATCGACGGCGGGACCGTCGCCATCAAGATCCTCATGGTGGGAAGCACAGCCGTCTGAACTCGGCACAGGGTCCACAAGTGGGCTGCCCCGTCATGGTGACGACTGGGCAGCCCTCTCCGCGTGTTCCTCATCCGCAGACACCGGGCGCCCTCCGCCATACCGGAGGAGCATCGAGACTTTCTCGAGACAGTGACTGGAAGTCACTGTCTCAGCATCCCCGCAGGTAGAGAGTGGGGACGAGCCCCCTTGAGGAGGCCGAGGTGCAGCCCGCCGTGCTCAACCAGCCCTGCCCCGGGCCACTGAAGCGGGACCGACAGAGGGGGCGGCCGCAATCCCAACTTGCGACCGCCTCTCTGCGTGGAATCTGTCCAACCGACGACCGTCAGGCCCAGGTAATCAGCCGCTTCGGCTGCTCCAGGATCGCCGCCACATCCGCCAGCACCTTGGAGCCCAACTCCCCGTCCACCAGGCGGTGGTCGAAGCTGAGCGCCAGCGTGGTGACCTGGCGCGGCTTCACCTTGCCCTTGTGGACCCAGGGCTGGGGCTTGATCTGGCCGACGGCGAGGATCGCGGACTCGCCAGGGTTGAGGAGCGGCGTGCCCGTGTCGACGCCGAAGACTCCGACGTTCGTGATCGTGACCGTACCGCCCTGCATGGCAGCGGGGGATGTCCTGCCCTCGCGGGCTGTTGACACCAACTCGCCGAGTGCCTGCGCCAGTTCGGGCAGCGTCTTGGTGTGGGCGTCCTTGATGTTCGGGACGATCAGGCCGCGGGGGGTGGCCGCCGCGATGCCCAGGTTCACGTAGTGCTTGAGCACGATCTCCTGGTTCGCCTCGTCCCAGGACGCGTTCACCTCAGGATGCCGCTTGATCGCCACCAGGAGGGCCTTGGCAATGAGCAGGAGGGGGTTCACGCGCAGGCCCGCGAGGTCCTTGTCCTGCTTGAGCTCCTCGATGAGCTTCATCGTGCGGGTCACGTCGACCGTCACGAACTCCGTGACATGCGGCGCCGTGAACGCCGAGTCGATCATCGCGGTCGCCGTGGCCTTGCGGACGCCCTTGATGGGGATACGGGTCTCACGGGCGCCCTCGTGCGACACCGCCGCCGGTGCCGGCGTCGGCGCGGCGACGGGCGTCTGCACCGGCTCGGGAGCCGGGGGCGCCGACGCCGCGTGCACGTCCTCGCGCGTGATGACCCCGTCCGGCCCGGACGGGGTGACCGTCGCCAGGTCCACGCCCAGGTCCTTGGCCAGCTTGCGCACCGGCGGCTTCGCCAGCGGGCGGCCCACCGGAGTCGTACTGCCGGGCGAGGGCGGACTGCCGGCCGAAGGCGTACCGCCCACCGGAGAGGGGCGGTCCACAGGACTCGTGTGCCCGTTCAGTTCGCCCTGGACCGCAGCCGCAGCCGCCGCCGCGGGCCGCTGGGCCCCTGCCCGGGTCTGGGCCTGCCCCTGGGCCTGCTGAACCGGAACCCCCTTACGGGGACGCCGCTTCGTCGACGCCTCGGCCACGCCGTACCCGACCAGGACCGGTTTGCGCCCCTCGGGTTTCTGCGCCTCCGGCGCGGGCGGGGTCGCAGCCGGAGTCTCCGTTGATGTCTCGGACTCCGCCGCCGGAGCAGCCCCACCGGAGGCAGCCCCGCCCCCCTCGTCGACGGTGATGATCGCCGTGCCCACGTCGACCGTCGTCCCTTCGGGGAACCTGAGCTCCCGCACGACCCCGTTGTACGGAATCGGCAGCTCGACGGCCGCCTTCGCCGTCTCGACCTCGCAGACCACCTGCCCATCGGTGACGGTGTCACCGGGCTGCACGTACCACTTGAGGATCTCGGCCTCGGTGAGTCCCTCGCCCACGTCGGGCATCTTGAACTCCCGCACGGACGCTTCCGTCATCGTCGTCACGACCCTCTCCTCAGTACGCCAGCGAGCGGTCGACGGCATCGAGCACCCGGTCCAGGCCCGGCAGGTACTCGTCCTCCAGGCGCGCCGGCGGATACGGGGCGTGGTAGCCGCCGACCCTCAGGACGGGTGCCTCCAGGTGGTAGAAGCACCGCTCCGTGATGCGCGCGGCGATCTCCGCTCCGGAGCCGAAGAACACCGGGGCCTCGTGGACCACGACCAGGCGGCCGGTCTTCTGGACCGAGGCCTGGACGGTGTCGAAGTCGATCGGCGAGACCGAGCGCAGGTCCAGGACCTCCAGCGACTTGCCCTCCTCCTGGGCGGCGTTCGCGGCCTCCTGGCAGACCTTCACCATCGGGCCGTACGCGGCAAGCGTCAGGTCGCTGCCCTCGCGCACCACACGGGCCTTGTGCAGCGGCCCGGGGATCGCCTCGGGGTCGACCTCGGCCTTGTCCCAGTAACGCCGCTTGGGCTCGAAGAAGATCACCGGGTCGTCGCTGTGGATGGCCTGCTGCATCATCCAGTAGGCGTCGCTCGCGTTCGACGGCGAGACCACCTTCAGGCCCGCCACATGCGCGAACAGCGCCTCCGGGGACTCCGAGTGGTGCTCGACGGCGCCGATTCCGCCGCCGTACGGAATGCGGATGACGACCGGCATCTTGATCTTGCCGAGCGCCCGCGCGTGCATCTTCGCGAGCTGCGTGACGATCTGGTCGTACGCCGGGAAGACGAAGCCGTCGAACTGGATCTCCACCACCGGGCGGTAGCCGCGCAGCGCGAGGCCGATCGCCGTGCCGACGATGCCCGACTCGGCGAGCGGGGTGTCGATGACCCGGTCCTCGCCGAAGTCCTTCTGCAGACCGTCGGTGACCCGGAAGACACCGCCGAGCTTGCCGACGTCCTCGCCCATGATCAGGACCTTGGGGTCGGCGTCGAGGGCCGTACGCAGCGATTCGTTGATCGCCTTGGCCAGCGCCATCTTTTCTGCCGCCATCGCTACTCACCCTCCCCTTCCGCAACGAACGACGCCTGGTAGGCGGCGAACTGGGCCCGCTCCTCGTCGACGAGCGCGTGCCCGTCCGCGTACACGTTCTCGAAGATGGCGAAGTGGTCCGGGTCCGGCATGGCACGTACCACTTCGCGCACTCGCCTGCCCAACGCCTCGCTCTCGGCTTCGAGTTCCCCGAAAAATCCCTCATCCGTGTCAGTTTCGGACGCGAGATAGCTGCGCAGGCGCTGGATCGGGTCCTTCGCCTCCCACGAAATCCGCTCGTCGTCGTGCCGATAGCGGCTCGGGTCGTCGGAGGTGGTGTGCGCGCCCATGCGGTACGTGAACGCCTCGACGAGCGTGGGTCCCTCGCCCCGGCGGGCCCGCTCCAGGGCCCACTTGGTGACGGCCAGGCAAGCCAGTACGTCATTGCCGTCGACGCGTACGCCCGGGAAGCCGTAGCCCTGTGCGCGCTGGTAGAGCGGGACGCGGGTCTGCTTCTCGGTGGGCTCGGAGATGGCCCACTGGTTGTTCTGGCAGAAGAACACGACGGGTGCGTTGTAGACCGCGGAGAAGGTGAACGATTCGGCAACATCGCCCTGGCTGGAGGCGCCGTCTCCGAAGTACGCGATCACGGCCGAGTCCGCGCCGTCCTTGGCCACGCCCATCGCGTAGCCGGTGGCGTGCAGGGTCTGCGAGCCGATGACGATCGTGTAGAGGTGGAAGTTGTTGCTGTTGGGGTCCCAGCCGCCGTTGTTCACGCCGCGGAACATGCCGAGCAGATTGGTCGGGTCGACGCCGCGGCACCAGGCGACGCCGTGCTCGCGGTAGGTCGGGAAGACGTAGTCGTCGTCGCGCAGGGCCCGCCCGGAGCCGATCTGGGCGGCCTCCTGGCCGAGCAGCGAGGCCCATAGGCCCAGTTCGCCCTGACGCTGCAGCGAGGTCGCCTCGGCGTCGAAGCGGCGGGTGAGCACCATGTCGCGGTACAGACCGCGCAGCTCTTCGGGGGTGATGTCGGCGACGTACGGGTCGTACTCGGCGTGCTTGACGCGTTTACCCTCCGGCGTCAACAGCTGCACGAGCTCGGTGCTCGGGCTCGGTGGCTTCTTGGCGCTGGTGCGTTTCGTACCGGCGCTGCGTCGCGGCTTGCGCGCGGCAGTGCTCTCCACGGTCACGTGTGCTCCTCCGTCGGTCCGGCCCCCCGGGATTGCCGGGTGACCAGTGCGGCTCGCCTGTTCCAGTACCCGTGCACGGGTAGGTGCCCTCGGCCGGGAACAGGCGTGACAGGTGCCCCGGCGAGCGCCCTGCAACAAGCACGTTACCCAGTGCCCCACACCCGTGGGAAACCCCTCCTGACCTGCGATTTTGTTTGGATATCCAAGTAGTTTTTAGTCGGATTTCCTAACAGATCGCGCAGGTCGGGAACAGCCGCTGGTCACAGCCTTGCAGGAGGCCGGAACACCGGCACGTTATCCCGGTCACCCAGGGGACGGGAAGAGTTCGCCTTGGTGGAGCAGTGAGCACACTTGGCCTCGCGCCCTCCCCGCGCCCCTCACTGGGCGCCAGGAAGCCGCCCGAACGGCACGCGCGCGTGGAGCCCGTTTTCGGGCCGCACGCGCGCGTGGAGGGTGCTTCGAGGCCGATCAGCCGCCGGTAGTGCCATCGTCGACGGGGTCCGTCGGATCCTCCGACGGCAGCGAGGGATCCGGGTCCGTCGGTTCGTCCGTCGGCTCGTCCGTCGGCTCCGTCTCCGAGGGCTGCGGAGTCGTGGGCTGGTCCGTGGGCTCGGTCGGCTCCTGCGACGGCTCCTGGGACGGCTCGTCCGTCGGGTCGTTCGTCGGCGGCGTGTAGTCCGGGTCATCACCCGTGCCGGCACCGTCGTCCTGCGAGGCCTCGTCCGTCGCCTCGGACGAGGGGCTCTCGCTCGGCGTCGGGTCCTTGTCGGTCTGCGAGGTCGTCGGCGACTTCGTGGGGTCGCCGCCCCCGCCACTGCCGTCGCCGTCGCCCTGGAGGGCCAGCGCGACGCCCGCACCGATGGCGATCACCGCGAGCACGGCCAGGATCCACAGCTTGCCGCGCCCGCCGCCCCGGTTGCCGTGGCCGTTGCCGTCGAAGCCCCCGTCGTCACCTCTGCGGTTCGGCAGAATCGGTGCCGGGATCTGAGAGGTGCCCGAGTCGCTCTGGTGCGGCATGACGTTCGTACCCGCCATGCCCATCGCCGGGGTGCTGCCGCCCTCGTGCAGCATCACGGGGCCGGTGTTCCAGGTGCCGGTGTGGCCGCCCTGGTCGTACAGCATCTGCAGCGCGTACTGGACGAGGCCGCGCATCTCCTCGGCGGTCTGGAACCGGTCGTCCGGCTCCTTCGCGAGGGAGCGCATGACCAGTCCGTCCAGCTCCGGCGGCGCCACGTCCGAGGCCTCGGAGGGAGGCACCGGAATGTCCTGGACGTGCTGGTAGACCACCGACAACGGGGTCTCACCCGTGAACGGCGGCCGCAGCGCGAGAAGTTCGTAGAGCAGACAGCCCGTCGCGTACAGGTCGCTGCGGTGGTCGACCGCTTTGCCGAGCGCCTGCTCGGGCGAGAGGTACTGGGGCGTGCCCATGACCATGCCGGTCTGGGTCATCGTCGACTGCGCGCCGTGCAGGGCGCGCGCGATGCCGAAGTCCATCACCTTCACCGCACCGGTGTTGGTGATGATCACGTTCGCGGGCTTGATGTCGCGGTGCACGATGCCGTGCTGGTGCGAGTACGCCAGCGCCTCAAGCACACCGGAGACGATGATCAGCGCCTGCTCGGGGCCGGGGGCCTCGGCGTTGATCAGCAGATCGCGGATCGTGCGGCCCTCGACGAGCTCCATGACGATGTACGGCACGGTGTTGCCGGCGAACGTGTCCTCGCCGGAGTCGTAGACCGCCACCACCGCATGGTGGTTGAGGCCCGCCACCGACTGGGCCTCGCGCGTGAAGCGGGCCTTGGACACCGGGTCCTCGGCCAGGTCGGAGCGGAGCAGCTTGACCGCGACCGTGCGTCCCAGGCGTACGTCCTCGGCTGCGAATACCTCGGCCATGCCGCCCCGGCCGAGTCTGCGGGTCAGCCGATACCGGCCATCCCCGACAAGCCCGCCGTTACCCCACATGTCCGGCGCATCTGACATACCGCCGCCAGTCGCCTCGGGGTCGGACGGGCCCTGAGCGCGCTGCTGCTGTGCCATCAGTCCTCGCCGTCGTTTCACCCGCGTCCGCGCGGTGGTTGTTACCGTCTCCAACGGGCCACGCTACAGCCTCCACACGAGGCGCCGGTCCGAGATGGACGGGTCATGAAACCCGTAGCCGGTCTTCGGGTGCAAATTCTGTGTACCGACCGCACGGCACCTGTAACGCTTCCGCGACGCTTCTTTCGCGTACGGTCACGGATCGGGCACCGCGCTTGACGTGTCAGTGCCCTCCGGCAGACTTGGCCGGGAATGGGTCAAAGGATCACCGACCGCGGGAGCACATCAGCAGCTTTCGCCCGCGCGACGGCGCACGCCAATGGGGGACGCAGAACATGAGCCAGGACGGCGCACAGGGCCGGTACGCGGGGCGTGCGGTCGCCGGCGGCCGCTATCAGCTGCGTGATCTGCTCGGCGAAGGCGGCATGGCCTCGGTCCATCTCGCATACGACTCGGTGCTCGACCGACAAGTAGCGATCAAGACACTTCACACAGAGCTGGGACGCGAACAAGCCTTCCGCGAGCGCTTCCGCCGCGAGGCCCAGGCAGTGGCGAAACTCACGCACACGAACATCGTCTCGGTCTTCGACACCGGCGAGGACGATCTTGACGGTGTGACCACGCCGTACATCGTCATGGAGTACATCGAGGGCAAGCCGCTCGGCTCCGTCCTCGATGCGGACATGGCGCAGTACGGCGCGATGCCCTCCGACAAGGCACTGAAGATCACCGCGGATGTGCTGGCGGCGCTGGAGATCAGCCACGAGATGGGCCTCGTCCACCGCGACATCAAGCCGGGCAACGTGATGATGACGAAGCGGAACGTCGTCAAGGTGATGGACTTCGGCATCGCCCGCGCCATGCAGTCCGGCGTCACCTCCATGACCCAGACCGGCATGGTGGTCGGCACCCCGCAGTACCTCTCGCCGGAGCAGGCGCTGGGCCGGGGCGTGGACGCCCGCTCGGACCTGTACTCCGTCGGCATCATGCTCTTCCAACTGGTCACCGGGCGGCTCCCGTTCGAGGCGGACTCGCCGCTCGCGATCGCGTACGCACACGTCCAGGAGGAGCCCGTCGCGCCCTCCTCGATCAACCGCTCGCTGCCGCCGGCCGTGGACTCACTGATCGCCCGCGCGCTGAAGAAGAACCCGAACGAGCGCTTCCCGAGCGCCGAGGCGATGCGCGACGAGTGCCAGCGCGTGGCCCAGTCGCTGCACACGGCCGCGCCGAGCATCGTCCCGGGCGCGCAGACGTCGAGCGGCGCCGGGGTCGGCTCCGCGGTCTTCCCGCCGGTCGACCAGACGGGCCCGAGCGCGTCGGGGAACGTCCAGACGCCGTACACGCCTAGTCCGTACGGCCCGCCGACGCCCTCGCCCGCGCCGCAGTCCCCGGCCTACGGCTATCCCCAGCAGGGCGGCTACCCGACGCCTGCGCAGACCGCGGCGTACTCCCCGCAGCAGGGCATGTCGACCCCGCCGCCGTACACGATCTCCCCGCAGCAGCCCTCGGCGCCCTCCCCGGGCGGCGGCGGCCGCAAGAGCAACCTGCCGGTGATCATCGGCTCGGCCATCGTCGCGCTCACCGCCGTCGTCAGCCTGATCGTGGCGCTGAACATGGGCGGCGACGAGGAGGGCGGTGGCGGCGACGCCAGCGCCTCGCCTACGCAGCAGCAGGAGGCCGGGTACAAGGGACCGGACCCGTCGAAGACGATGGAGCCGGACGAGTGCACGGAGCCGGACGAGTCGTACAACGACCCCAACAAGATCAAACTGCCCGACTTCACCTTCAAGAACATCGACTCGGTGAAGAAGTGCATGCAGCAGGCGGGCTGGCAGTACTCGGAGAAGCCGGTCGAAGAGAACACCTACGGCGACGGCACGATCATGAACCAGTTCCCCGCGAAGGACACCGACGTCGACCCCAACAATATGCCCAAGATCGAACTCGGCGTCTCGACGGGCAATCCTGCCTGATCCTCCGGACCGCTGATCCTCCGGACAGACAGACAGGCCGGGACGGACACGCAAGCGGCTTGACATGCGAACGGCCACGCGAAGGGGCCCGGCATCCATGCCGGGCCCCTTTCGTCTGCGCGCCGCCGCTTTACGTGTACGGATCTACACCTACGCCTCTACCTGTGCCGCGCTCACAGGTACGGCCCGCCCGAGCGGCCGCCCATGGGCGGCTCTTCGTCGCCCTCGCCGCCGACCCCCGGCGGCAGGGCGCGGCGCATCTGCTCCAGCTGGGCGCGGGCCGCCATCTGCTGGGCGAACAGGGTCGTCTGGATTCCGTGGAAGAGGCCCTCCAGCCAGCCCACCAACTGGGCCTGCGCGATGCGCAACTCCGCGTCGGAGGGGACCGCCTGTTCCGTGAACGGCAGGGACAGCCGCTCCAGTTCCTCGACGAGGTCGGGAGCGAGACCGTCCTCCAGCTCCTTCACCGAGCTGGCGTGGATCTCTTTGAGGCGGACCCGGCTCGCCTCGTCCAGAGGTGCCGCCCGCACCTCCTCCAGCAGCTGCTTGATCATGCTCCCGATGCGCATGACCTTGGCGGGCTGCTCCACCATCTCCGTCACCGGGACCTCGCGGGAGTCGTCGTCTCCTCCGCCACCGAGAGCCATACCGTCCTGGCCCACGACCAGGATCTGTGGGTTCTCCGGCGACCTTTCGTTCCTCGGCATCTCCATGCCGCCATTCTCTCGCACGCGTACACCTCACCACCTTGGTGCCCCCTCACGAAAGAGATCCATCACCGAATGCGACCAGATGCCGGAATGCGGGGCGCGTGTGACGCTTGATGCGTCTGGGCGCCCGAGCTTCGGGAGGGGGTCACCGACATGACTCCGTGGCTTCGCACGCTGGGTCTGGGTACAGGGGGCCTGCTGCTGGTCCTGGGGACGGCACCCGCACCTGTCTCGTACGCGTCGTCCGCCCCGTCCGCCCCGTCCGCCTTGATGGTCGCCCCGCCGGCTGCTTCGTACGCCGTCGACCCCCTCCCCGCCGAGTCGCGCGCCGGCAGCGGTGCGGGCGTGGGGCGGCAGCGGCCGGGGCGGCAGGCGGTACCGGGGGAGGAAGCCCCCGGCATACGCACGGAAATGGACCCCGGCGTCCCCGAAGTGCCGGATATCCCGGTCGGCCCGGAGACCGGCGTCGACGCCGACGTGGGCGCCGACGTGGGCCCTGAGCCGTCACGGCACGCCGCGCCGTCGTCCTCTTCCTCGGAACCCGTGTGGCGCGTGTTCTCCCTGGGCAGCGGCCTGGTGCTCATCGGGCTCGGCCTGGGACTCGCGTTCCTCGGCCTGCGCGTACGGCGCGGCTGAGACGCCGCAGGGCAGGGCGCTGAAGCTGTCTTACGGGAGCGTCAGCAGCACCTTCCCGATGTGCCCGCTCTCCTCCAGCACGCGGTGCGCCGCGGCTGCCTCGCTCATCGGCAGCTCACGGTCGACGACCGGGCGTACATGGCCGCCGGAGATCAGCGGCCAGACGTGCTCGCGTACGGCCGCGACGATCGCCGCCTTCTCTGCGACGGGCCGGCCCCGCAACGAGGTCGCGGTGATGGCGGCCCGCTTGCCCAGGAGCGCGGCGAGGTTCAGCTCGCCCTTGACGCCGCCCTGCAGGCCGATGATCGCGAGGCGGCCGTTGGTGGCGAGCGCCTTGACGTTCCGGTCCAGGTACTTGGCGCCCATGATGTCGAGGATGACGTCCGCGCCCGCACCGTCCGTAGCGGTCCTGATCTCCTTGACGAAGTCCTGCTCGCGGTAGTTGATCAGCACATCCGCGCCCAGATCGGCGCAGTGGTCCAGCTTCTCCTTGCTGCCCGCCGTGACGGCGACCTTCGCGCCGACCGCCTTGGCCAGCTGGATCGCCATGGTGCCGATGCCGCTCGCTCCGCCGTGCACGAGGAGGGTCTCGCCGGGGCGGAGGTGGGAAATCATGAAAACGTTGGACCAGACGGTGCAGGTCACCTCCGGCAGCGCGGCCGCCTGCTGAAGCCCGATGCCCTCGGGTACGGGCAGCAGCTGTCCTGCCGGTACGGCGACCTTCTCGGCGTACCCGCCGCCCACGAGCAGCGCGCACACCTCGTCGCCGACGGCCCATCCCGAGACGCCGGGGCCGAGCGCGGCGATGCGTCCGGAACATTCGAGTCCCGGGTACGGGGAGGTGCCGGGCGGTGGGTCGTAGAAGCCCTGCCGCTGGAGGAGATCGGCGCGGTTGACCGCCCCGGCCACCACCTCGACCAGCACTTCGCCCTCTCCGGGCACCGGATCCGGGACCGCGTCCCACACCAGTGCCTCGGGCCCGCCAGGTTCAGGAATCGTGATCGCACGCATGCGGCGAGGCTACTCCCGGGGTTTCGGCCGGCCGATGACCCCTCCTGCCGGTGGCTCGATCCCGGGCAGGCGCTTGGTATCGGGCGCGACCTGCGTATGCGGCGACTTCCGCACGATGGTGATCAGACGGTCCGTCAACTGGAGCTTCCCGAGGGCCGGATCGTCGTATCCGAGCACACGATGCCCTCGTACGACACTGACCACCAGGTCGTCCACGTCCCGCGGCCCGCGCCCCGCCTCGGCCTTCACAACGGGCCGTTCGACGATGTCGAGCCCGCTGCCCTGCTGGATGAGGTCCTCCAGGACCATGCCCGCGCTGGGGCTGAGCACCGAGAGCCCGAGCAGCCGGCCGGCCGCGCTCGCGCTGGTGATGACGACATCGGCGCCGGACTGGCGCAGCAGCGGCGCGTTCTCCTCCTCGCGGACCGCGGCCACGATCTTCGCCCCGCGGTTGAGCTGCCGGGCCGTCAGCGCCACGAGTACGGCTGTGTCGTCGCGCTGGGTCGCGATGATGATCTGCCGCGCCTTCTGCACCTCGGCCCGGAGCAGGACATCGCTGCGCGTGGCATCGCCGACCACACCGGCGTACCCGTCGGCCGTCGCCGCGTCGACCACCTTCGTACTGGGGTCGACGACCACGACCTGCTCCTTCTTCAGCCCCGTCGCACACACGGTCTGGATCGCCGACCGCCCCTTCGTCCCGAAGCCGATGACAACGGTGTGGTCTCGCAAGGCCGTCCTCCAGCGGTTCAGTCGCCATTCCTCCCGGGTGCGCTCGGTGAGGACCTCGAGAGTGGTGCCGACCAGGATGATCAGGAAGAGCACGCGCAGCGGCGTGATCACAAAGATGTTGGTGAGCCGAGCGGCGTCGCTGACCGGGGTGATATCGCCGTACCCGGTGGTCGAGAGGGTGACCGTCGCGTAGTAGAAGGCGTCGAGCAGGTCGACGCCGCCGTCGGAGTTGTCGTTGTAGCCGTCGCGGTCGAGGTAGACGAGGAAGCCGGTCGCGACCAGGATCAGCAGCGCGATGACGACGCGCTTGGCGACCTGGCGAAACGGGTGTTCCACGGTTCGGCGGGGAAGCCTCACCCGCTGGGTCACGAGACGTTCGTCGGCCTGGCGGGCGATCGCGTCATGGCCCGGAAGTTTCACGTGAAACACTCCCCGATCCGGTTCATATGAGAGTCACCCCGAGCCGGTTCATACGAGACCTGCCGCCATGTCGGCCGTCGCCCACGGCAGTTCGAGGATCTCCAGCTCCTGGCCGGGACGGCCACCGCCGGGCGGAACGACCGCGAGCGCGTCGGCCACGGCGATGCCGCGCAGCATGGCCGGGCCGTTGTAGTGCAGCGGCACGGCCCGCTCCTCGCGCAACACGACGGGGATCAGCCGGGTGTCGTACGGATGCCCGTGCGCCTCGTCCCGCAGGGGCAGCGTGTACGGCTCCGGGGCCGGGCGTCCCGCGAGCGTACGCAGCAGGGGTTCGGCGAGGGTGAGCAGGCCGGAGACGGCGGCGAGGGGGTTGCCGGGCAGACCGACGAGGTGCTGGTTCTCCCTGGTACGGGCCAGCAGCATGGGGTGGCCGGGGCGCACCTTGACGCCGTTCACGAGGAGCTGGGCGCCGATGCGGCGCAGGGTGGGGTGGACGTGGTCGACCGGGCCCGCGGCGGTGCCGCCGGTGGTGACGATGAGGTCGGCTTCGGAGTGCTGCAGCGCCTTGTGCAGGGCCTCGGCGTCGTCACCGAGCCTGCGCACCGCGATGACGTCCGCGCCGAGTGCGCGCAGCCAGGGCGGCAGCATGGGGCCGAGCGCGTCACGGATGAGTCCTTCGTGGGGCAGGCCCTCCGTGAGCAACTCGTCGCCCAGGACGAGGACTTCGGCGCGTGGGCGCGGGACGGCGGAGACGGTGTCGTATCCGGCGGCGGCCGCCAGCCCGAGCACGGGCGGGGTGACCAGCGTCCCGGGAGGCAGGAGGGCGTCACCGGAGCGGCATTCCTGGCCGCGCGGCCGGATGTCCTGGCCGTGCACGACGTCCCGGGTCGCGTGCAGCCGGTCCTTGTCGTCGGTGCGGCCGTGTTCGCTGCGCAGGACAGCGGTGGCGTCCTGCGGGATGCGTGCGCCGGTTGCGATCCGGACCGCCTCGCCGTCGGTGAGCGGCGCCGGCTCGGCGTGCCCGGCGAGCACCCCTTCGGGCCGTACGTGCCACGGGCCGGGTCCGGCGACCGCCCAGCCGTCCATCGCGGAGGTGTCGAACGACGGGAGGTCGGTGAGGGCAGTGAGAGGGGCGGCGAGGACGAGACCCAGCGCGGCGTCGAGCGGGACGGAGACTGGGGCGGCCGGGGCACGGAGGGCTCGCGCTGCGGTGGCGCGTGCTTGTGGCCAGGGGGTGGCCTCGCCGGGCCGGTGGGCATCCCTGTCCTTGACCAAGGCGAGGGCCTCCTCCACGTCGAGGTCGACGTCCTCGTACTGCCCGTGTGCGGTCATCCGGCGTCCGGGCGGGCCTCGGTGGCGGTGGCGGACCCGGGCTCGGACGGGGCCGCCCTGGCGTCCTCCTCCGCCCAGCGCAGCGCGAGCGCTGTCGCCTTGCGGGTAGCCTCGGCCACTGCCTCCGGGCCTCCCTTGGTCTGCGCCGCCGCGTATCCGACGAGGAACGTCGTCAGCGGGGCCGCGGGCCGGGCCACATTGTGTGCGGCATCGCGGGCGAGATCGAGCAGGGCGCCGGTGTCGACCTCGAGGTCGATGCCCAGCTCTTCTTTGACGGCGGAAATCCATTCATCCAACACGTGCCCATGCTCCCTGATACGTGCCCGGGCGGCAGCGATGTCGTCCCAGGTGTCGCAGTCGAAGGACGCGACGGGGTCGGTGATACGGGTCAGATCGAGCGCACCGGTGAGCAGCCGCAGCGGCAGCCCGGCCAGACCACCGTGCTCGACGCCGAGCGCCGCCAGCTCACGGCGCAGCGCCGCACTCCGGTACGCGGCCACGAGCGGCTGGTCGCGGCCATCGGGGTCGGTGAGCAGCACACCTTCCGTGTCGGTCGACCGAAGGGCCGCCAGCAGCCGTCGTACCGTCTCCTCGTCGAGGAACGGCAGATCGGCGGAGAGCACCAGGACATACGGGGCCGAGGTGCGCCGCAGCCCGGTGTCGAGAGCGGCCAGCGGACCCGCGCCGGGCGGGTCCTCGCGCGCCCACAGCACCGGACGCGCGGTGGCCCTGCGTTCGGCCACCACCACGGTGGTGGCGGCGGAGGAACAGGCGGCCAGGACCCGGTCGAGCAGCGGCCGACCGCCCACGCGCACACCGGGCTTGTCGGCGCCGCCGAGCCGCCGGGCGGCACCCCCGGCGAGCACGACGGCGTCGTGTACTTCGACGCCGAAGTCGCCGGGGGTGCCGGCATCGCCGGAGGGCTGGTACGCGGTCACCCCACGAGTATGCGTGCCACCGCGATCACAGGGAACGCAGGAGCACCGCCGGCTGCTCCACGCAGTCCGCGACATACCGCAGGAAACCGCCCGCCGTGCCGCCGTCGCACACCCGGTGGTCGAAGGTGAGCGAGAGCTGGACGACCTGCCGCACCGCCAGCTCGCCCTGGTGCACCCAGGGCTTGGGGGCGATCCGGCCGACGCCGAGCATGGCCGCCTCGGGGTGGTTGATGATCGGCGTGGAGCCGTCGACGCCGAACACGCCGTAGTTGTTCAAGGTGAAGGTCCCGCCGGTGAGTTCCCCGGGCGTGAGCGTCCCGGTCCGCGCCGCCTCGGTGAGGCGCCCGAACTCCGCGCTCAGCGACTGGGCGTCCCGCGTGTGCGCGTCCTTCACCACCGGCACGACGAGCCCCCGCTCGGTCTGCGCCGCGAACCCGAGGTGCACTTCGTCGAGCTGTACGACCTCCCGAGCGTCCATGTCGACCCTGGAGTTGAGCTCGGGATGACGGGCGAGGGCTGCGGTGCAGATGCGGGCGAGCAGCGCGAGGAGAGAGATCTTCGGTCCGCCGGCCGCGTTCATTGCCACGCGCGCGTTCAGGAGTTCCGTCGCGTCGGCATCCACCCAGCAGGTCGCGTCGGGGATCTCGCGACGGCTCCGGGCGAGCTTGTCGGCGACGACACCGCGTATGCCTCGCAGGGGGATGCGGGTGCCGGAGGCTGCGGGAACGCTTGCCGCGTGCGCGGGTGCCTCACCGGCGGGCGCGGCAGGCACGTGCGCGTGGGGGGCGACTGAGGGCTCCGGCCCTGTCGGCGCGTACGACACACCCCCGGTCTCCGTCCCCCGGCCGCGTGCACTAGCGCCGCGCGCCGCGTGCTCCACGTCTGCCCGCAGAATCAGTCCGTCGGGTCCGGATCCGGCCAACTCCCGCAGATCCAGACCGTATTCCCTGGCCAGCCGCCGCACGAGCGGGGAGATCACCGGCACCGGACCATCAGCACGGCGTCCGCTCCCGTCGCCCGGTCGGCCCTCGGTGGAAGCCACGTCCTGCGCGAGACGGCGGGCGGCGGCCTCGTGCGCCGCCGCTCCCATGGCACCGCTGTCCGTACCCCGGTCTGCGGACGCCGTCTCCGCACCGCGACCGGCCGACGCCCCGTCGGCGCTGCCAGGCCCCTCCGTGGGTCGGCCCGGCGGCCGCCGCCCGGCAGACGCCGGGGCGCTCGGCCGCACCCGTCCGCGCCGCGCGGGCGGCGTTCCCGTGCCGTACCCCACGAGTACATTGCCGGATCCCTCGTCCGCGTCACCGGAGGCGGACGCTCCGACCGCCACCGTCAACAGCGGTGCTCCGACGGGCAGTTCCATGCCCTCCTCGCCGAAGCGGGACGTGACCACGCCGCCGTACGGGCACGGCACCTCGACCATCGCCTTGGCCGTCTCGACCTCGACGACCGGCTGGTCGACAGCCACGACATCGCCGACCTGGACGAGCCAGCGGACGATCTCCGCCTCGGTGAGCCCTTCGCCGAGGTCGGGCAGCTTGAATTCGAGGACCTGGGGCATCAGTTCTCCGCCTCCCACTGCAGCCGCGCGACCGCGTCCAGGATGCGGTCGACGCCGGGCAGATGGTGCCGCTCCAGCATCGGCGGCGGGTACGGGATGTCGAACCCGGCCACCCGCAGTACCGGCGCCTCCAGGTAGTGGAAGCACCGCTCGGTGACCCGCGCGGCGATCTCCCCTCCCGGTCCGCCGAAGGTCCCGGACTCGTGCACCACGACGGCCCGCCCCGTGCGCCGTACGGACGCGGTGACCGTCTCGTCGTCGAACGGCACCAGGGAGCGCAGATCGACGACTTCGAGGTTCCAGCCTTCGGCCCGCGCCGCCTCGGCCGCCTCCAGGCAGACAGGCAGGGACGGCCCGTACGTGATCAGCGTGGCGCTCCGGCCCGAGCGCCGCACCACCGCGCGGCCTATCGGTTCAACGGCCGTTGGCTCCTCGGGGTTCCAGGAGTCCTTCGACCAGTACAGGCGCTTGGGTTCGAGGAAGACGACGGGGTCGTCGGAGGCGATGGCGGCACGCAGTAGCCCGTACGCGTCGGCGACCGTCGCGGGCGTGACGACATGGAGCCCCGGAGTCGCCATGTAATACGCCTCGGAGGAGTCGCTGTGGTGCTCGACGCCGCCGATGCCTCCCCCGTAGGGGACACGGATCGTGAGCGGCAGCGACATCGCCCCGCGGGTGCGGTTGCGCATCCGCGACACATGCGAGATCAACTGCTCGAAGGCGGGGTACGCGAAGGCGTCGAACTGCATCTCCACGACCGGCCGCAGCCCGTACATGGCCATGCCGACCGCCGTCCCCAGGATGCCCGCCTCGGCCAGCGGCGTGTCCGTACAGCGGTCCTCGCCGAACTCCTTGGTGAGCCCGTCGGTGACCCGGAAGACACCGCCGAGGGTGCCGACGTCCTCACCCATGACGTGGACGGCCGGATCGGCGGCCATCGCGTCGCGCAGGGCGCGGCCGAGGGCCTGCGCCATGGTGGCCGGTTTCACGGCGACCGTGGTCATCGCGGCGCTCCCTCCGACTCGTGATGCCGCTCCTCGGCGGCCAGTTCGGCCCGCAACTGTGCCTCCTGCTCCAGGAGTTGGGTCGTGGGCCGGTCGTAGACGTGCCCGAAGAGGTCCATCGGGTCGAGCGCCGGGTCCTGGTTCATGCGCTCGCGCAGATCCGCGGCCATCGCCTCGGCGTCCTCGCGCGCGGCCTGGATGCCGGCCTCGTCGAGGAGTCCGCGCTCGGTCAACGCGTGCTCCAGGAGGGCGATCGGGTCGTGTGCGCGCCAGGCCTCGACCTCCGAGTCGGCGCGGTAGCGCTTGTCGTCGTCGGCGTTCGTGTGGGCTTCCATGCGGTACGTCACCGCCTCCACGAGCGTCGGTCCGCCTCCCGCGCGCGCGTGGGCCACGGCTTCGCCGAGGACCTGGTGCACCGCGACCGCGTCGTTTCCGTCGACCAGGCGGCCCGGCATGCCGTAGCCGACCGCCTTGTGGGCGAGGGACGGCGCGGCGGTCTGCTTGGCGAGCGGGACGGAGATCGCGAAGCCGTTGTTCTGGACGAGGAAGACGACCGGGGCCTGCCAGACGGCGGCGAAGTTCAGCGCCTCGTGGAAATCGCCCTCACTGGTGCCGCCGTCACCGACCAGGGCGAGCGCGACCACGTCGTCGCCCTGAAGACGTGCGGCGTGTGCGAGGCCCACGGCGTGCGGGAGTTGGGTTGCGAGAGGGGTGCACAGGGGCGCGATACGGCGCTCGCGGGGGTCGTATCCGCTGTGCCAGTCGCCCCGCAGGAGGCCCAGGGCCTGGACGGGGTCGAGTCCGCGGGCGACGGCGGCGAGCGTGTCGCGGTAGCTGGGGAAGAGCCAGTCGCGCTCTTCGAGGACGAGCGCGGCAGCGACCTGGCAGGCCTCCTGGCCGGTGGAGGAGGGGTAGACCGCCAGCCTGCCCTGCTTGGTGAGGGCGGTGGCCTGCGTGTTGTAGCGACGGCCGCGCACCAGCTCCCCGTACAGACGACGCAGCAGCTCCGGGTCGGCCTCGGCCGCCGCGTCCGTGCCGAGGACGCGGTACGGAACCTCGTCCGGCAACAGTGGGGCGGGGTCGGTGCGGGGCTGCCAGGCAGGCGGCGGGGTGGGCCGATAGGCGCCCCGCTGCTCCATGACCGTCATGACGGCACCTCCTCGTGGGAGCGGTTCGACGGCACACCGGCTGTGATGCGCCTCACCTACCGATTGTTCGGTCGTCGGCACATTTTGGCTACAGGCAGCTTCAGGCTGTGGACAAACGGTTCTCCACAGCCTGGGATGGATGCAGTACGTCCATGGTATGGAGGCGGGGGGACATGGCACCTGAACAAATGGCCGAGGGACCGGAGGACGGCCGCGCCGACACCCCTCCGCGTCCGCTGGACGCCATCGATCAGGACATCCTCCAGATGCTGCGCTCGGACGGCCGCGCCTCCATACGGTCCGTCGCCGAGCGCGTCCATGTGTCCCGGGCCAACGCGTACGCGCGCATCAACCGGCTCATCGAGGACGGCGTGATCCTCGGCTTCGGCGCCCGCATCAACCATGAGCGGGCCGGGAAGGGAGCCGCCGCTTACATCACCCTGAAGATCGTGCAGAACTCCTGGCGCACGGTGCGCGAACAACTGCGCGCGCTCCCCGAGGTGGCCCATATCGCCCTGGTCAGCGGGGACTTCGACGTACTGCTCCTGGTGCACACACCGGACAACAGGAATCTGCGCGACCTGGTGCTGACTCGCCTCCAGTCCATCCCGGAGGTCCTCAGCACCCGGACGCTGCTCGTCTTCGAGGAGGAGGACGTGGAGCCGGAGGGCTGAACTTCCCGCCCGCGGCCCGGCTTCTTCGGGCCGTGCGGCCCCGCCCTCACTCCTCCTTGCGGAGCCCTTCGAAGACCAACCGAACGACCGCGTCGGCGACTTCGCGCTCACCCACGCCCCGGCCGTCGGGCCGGTACCACTCGACGAGCGAGTTGATCATCCCGAAGACCAGCCTGGTGGCGAGCCCGAACTCGACGTCCGCGCGCACGTCGCCGTCGGCCGCCGCTTCCTTCATGAGTTCGGCCACCCGGTGGTCGAACTCCCGGCGCCGTTCCAGGGCCCAGCGCTCGGTGCCGGTGTTGCCGCGTACCCGCAGCAGGAGCGTCACGTACGGCAGTTCGGCGGTGAGCACCTCGACCATGCGCCGGGTGACGTACTCCAGTCGCCGCACGGCACGCCCCACGCGCGCGTGCTCCTCGTCGAGGATCCCGAAGAGGCCGTCCAGCGCCCGGCTCACGGCCCGCCGCAGCAGCTCCTCCTTGCCCGCGACATGGTGGTATATCGACGACTTGGAGATGCCGGCCGCCTTGGAGAGGTGCTCCATGGACGTGCCGTCGTAGCCGCGGTCGTTGAAAACCCGCACGGCAACGGAGAGCAGCGTCTCCGGTGTGTACGTGTCGCGCTTGGCGGTGGTCATGGGGTGCCCTCCCGCTTCTCGGAGGCGTACGCATGGCGGTAGAGCGCGAGGGACGGCGCGTACCGTCCGGAGGGGTCGCGCAGATGCAGCTCCTCCAGGACGTCGTAGGCCCAGCTCTTGCCGAGCTTGCGGCTCCATTCGAAGGGCCCCAGCGGGTAGTTGACGCCCAGGCGCATCGCCGTGTCGATGTCCTCCTCGGTGGCCACCCCCTTGGTGACCGCGTCGTGCGCCAGGTCGATGATGCGGGCCACGGTGCGGGCGACGATCGACCCGGGTACGTCCCCGATGACGCTGACGTCCTTGCCGAGCGCCTGGAAGAGCCCGGTGGCCTCGGCGAGAGTCCCCGGCTGGGTGTCCTGCGAGGCGGACAGGGCGATCCGGGTCGCCTTGCGGTAGTCGAGCGCCAAATCGAAGTAGACGACGTCTCGGAACTCGACGGAGGTCTGTCCGTCCGCGAGGGCCAGTTGTCCGCCGCTGGGCAGCACCAGGCGGGTGCCGTGGTCCTCCTCGTCCTCGCGGACCTGAATGCCCGCCTCGCGGATCAGCGGGAGCAGTTCGGCCGCGGGGCCCAGGCCTCCCTCGGCGACGACGTACGCGGGCGGCTGGGCCTTCTCCGCGGTGTGCGGCTCGGGCCGCTCCGCGTCGTCCCCGTACGCGTACCAGCCGCGTCCCGTCTTGCGGCCGTGCCGGCCCGACTCGACGAGCCGCCGCTGGGCGAGCGAGGGCGTGAACCGCACGTCCTGGAAGAAGGCCTCCCACACGGAGCGGGTGACCGACTCGTTGACGTCCTGCCCGATGAGGTCGGTCAGCTCGAAGGCGCCCATCTTGAAGCCACCGGATTCGCGCAGGACGGCGTCGATCGTGGCGGGGTCGGCGGCCTGGGCCTCGTAGACCGCGAAGGCCTCGGCGTAGAAAGGCCGCGCGATGCGGTTGACGATGAAGCCGGGGGTGTCGGCGCAGGCGACCGAGGTCTTCCCCCAGGCGCGTGCCGTCTCGTACGCGCATGTGGCCGACGTGACGTCCGTCGCGAACCCGGAGACGACCTCCACGAGCGGCAGCAGCGGCGCGGGGTTGAAGAAGTGCAGGCCGACGAAGCGGCCGGGGTTGCGCAGGGCGCCACCGATGGCGGTCACCGACAGGGAGGAGGTGTTGGTGGCGAGCAGGCAGTTCTCCGTGACGATCTCCTCAAGCTCGCGCAGCAGCTGCTGCTTGACGTCGAGCCGTTCCAGGACGGCCTCGACGACGAGATGCGAGTCGGCCAGCTCGGCCAGGGTTTCGGCGGGGCTGAGGCGAGTGCGCGCGGCGTCCCGGTCGGCGCCGGTCAGCCGGTCCTTCTCGACCAGCCGGTCGAGGCGGGCGCCGATGGCCTCGGCCGCGGCCCGGGCCCGGCCGGGGGCGGCGTCGTACAGCCGCACGGGATGGCCCGCGACCAGTGCGACCTGGGCGATGCCCTGGCCCATGGTGCCCGTGCCGACGACGGCCACCGGCGCGGCGAGGTCGAGTGCTGTCATGCTCGCGATCCTCCCGCACGGGGTTTTCCACAGCTTCGGCGGACCCTCTTGTCCCGACCGATCGTTCGGTTACTCTAACTCTGACTGCCCACCCGTCGCCCACCACCACCCTGAACGAGACGCTTCGCGTCACGCCTCTCAATATTTCCGCCCAGGTCGCGAGCTCAATGAAGAGCTCTAGAGACGAGGAGTTGGTCCCTGATGGCCGCCGAACTCACCGCGCACCAGCTGATCGCCCAGCACCGGCCCACCCTCGATCAGGCGCTGGAAACGATCCGCACGCGCGCGTACTGGTCCCCGCACCCCGAGCACCCCAAGGCGTACGGCGAGGACGGCAGCCTGAGCCTGGCGGAGGGCAAGGCCGCCTTCGATGCCCTCCTGGGCACCCGCCTCGACCTGGGCCAGCCCGGCACCGACGACTGGGTGGGCGGCGAAGTCTCCCCGTACGGCATCGAGTTGGGGGTCACGTATCCGCACGCGGACATCGACGTCCTGCTGCCCGCCATGAAGGCCGGGCAGCGCGCGTGGCGCGACGCGGGCGCTGAGATGCGCGCGGTGGTGTGCCTGGAGATCCTCAAGCGGATCAGCGACCGGACGCATGAGTTCGCGCACGCGGTCATGCACACCAGTGGCCAGGCCTTCATGATGGCGTTCCAGGCGGGCGGCCCGCATGCCCAGGACCGCGGCCTGGAGGCGGTGGCGTACGCGTATGTGGAGCAGGTCCGAACTCCGGACACCGCGGAGTGGACGAAGCCTCAGGGCAAGCGTGAGCCCCTGGCGCTGAACAAACAGTTCATGCCGGTGCCGCGCGGTATCGCCCTGCTGATCGGCTGCAATACCTTCCCTACGTGGAACGGCTATCCGGGCCTGTTCGCCTCCCTGGCCACGGGCAACCCGGTCCTGGTCAAGCCCCATCCGCGCGCGGTGCTGCCGCTCGCCCTCACCGTCCAGGTGGCACGCGAGGTGCTCGCCGGGGCGGGCTTCGACCCGAACCTGGTGGCGCTGGCCGCCGAGCGCCCCGGCGAAGGCATCGCCAAGAACCTGGCCACCCGCCCCGAGATCCGGATCATCGACTACACGGGCTCGACGGCGTTCGGCGACTGGCTGGAGGCCAACGCCCGGCAGGCGGAGGTCTACACGGAGAAGGCCGGCGTCAACACGGTGATCGTGGAGTCGACCGACAACTACAAGGGGATGCTGTCGAACCTCGCCTTCTCCTTGTCCCTCTACAGCGGCCAGATGTGCACGACCCCGCAGAACCTGCTGATCCCCCGCGATGGCATCCGTACGGAGGAGGGCCCCAAGTCGTACGACGAGGTGGTCGCCGATCTCGCCAAGTCGGTCGGCGGACTCCTAGGGGACGACGCCCGCGCGAACGCCCTGCTCGGTGCGATCGTGAACCCGGACGTGAAGGCCCGCCTGGAGGCCGCGTCGGGCCTCGGCGAAGTCGCCCTGGCCTCACGGGAGATCCGCAACCCGGACTTCCCGGACGCGGTCGTCCGTACGCCCGTGATCGTGAAGCTGGACGGCGCCAAGCCCGATGCCGAGGCGGCCTACATGAGCGAGTGCTTCGGGCCGGTCTCCTTCGCGGTCGCGGTCGACTCGGCCGAGGAGGGCGTGGAGCTGCTGCGGCGGACGATCAGGGACAAGGGCGCCATGACGGTCGGCGCGTACACGACTTCCCAGGAGGTCGAGCAGGCCGTCCAGGAGGCCTGCCTGGAGGAGTGCGCCCAGCTCTCGCTGAACCTGACCGGCGGGGTGTACGTCAACCAGACGGCGGCCTTCTCGGACTTCCACGGCTCGGGCGGCAACCCGGCGGCGAACGCGGCGCTGTGCGACGGGGCGTTCGTGGCGAACCGCTTCCGGGTGGTGGAGGTGCGCCGGGAGGCGTGAGCCTGCACCTTCGGAGGGTCAGGCCGGGCGGACGTCAGGACCGCCCGGCACGGGCACGCTTCCGGCCGCGCCCCCAGCCGCGCTCCAGTGGAACAGGGTCATGGCCACACTGGTGGCGAGGTTGTAACTGGAGACCTGGGGGCGCATCGGCAGGGACACCAAGTGGTCGGCGCGGGCGCGCAGTTCCGGCGACAGTCCGCTGCGTTCGGAGCCGAAGGCGAGCAGGGCGTCGTCCGGGAGCTTGAGGCCACGGATGTCCTCGCCCTCCGGGTCGAGGGCGAACACCGGGCCCGGAGGCAGTTCGTGCACGGCGAGCCGCTCCACGGCCGTCGCGAAGTGCAGCCCCGCCCCGCCGCGTACGACCGTGGGATGCCAGGGATCGAGGGTTCCGGTCGTGACCACACCGGTCGCCCCGAAGCCGGCGGCGAGACGGATCACGGCTCCGGCGTTGCCCAGGTTGCGCGGATTGTCGAGCACCACGACGGGGGCGGGCCAGGGGGTTCGGGCCAGCGTCTCCAGGTTGGCCGCACGGGAGGGACGTACCGCCAAAGCGGCCACCGCGGTGGGGTGCGGCCGGGGGACGAGGGCTTTGAAGACGTCCTCCGGGACCTGAGCCAGGAGCCCGTCGAGCGTGTCCCGTACGTCCGGGGCCAGTTCCTCGGCCAGCGCGAGGGCGGCCCGCCGGTCGGCGGTGACGGCCACCGGGACCTCGGCGTGGAAGCGTACGGCGTGCTTGAGGGCGTGGAAGCCGTCGAGCAGTACGGAGGTGTCGGCGAGCCGGTGCCAGGCGCGTACGGGGTCGTGGAGGGCCGTCATGCGGTGAAGCCTACGTGCGGGTGCTCGGCCTTCTCCGGGGTGCGCTGATCACCCTTGCGGGGCCCCGGGATCGTAGGGCGGCTGCCACGGGAAAACAGCCGCACGCGCGCGCGTGCCGCCCATCTGCCGAGGCGGCGCAGGAAGGACGACGGCAGGAAGACCGCGTCCGCCGCGATCATGGCGAGCGAGAAGAACGGCAGGCCGAGCACCACGGCGATCACGGCGTGCTCAGTGATCATGGCTGCCAGCAGGACGTTCTTCACCCGCCGGTTGAACAGCGTGAAGGGGAAGGCGACCTGCACGACGACCGTCCCGTACGTCACCAGCATCACCAGCGTGCCGTTCGCGGTCAGCAGTTCGGCGAGGGCGGGCCAGGGCGAGAAGTAGTCGAGGTGGAGCGGGTAGTAGACGGCGGTGCCGTCTTGCCAGCGTGAGCCCTGGATCTTGTACCAGCCGGCGGTCGCGTAGATCAGGCACGCCTCGGCCATGATCATGAACAGGGCGGCGTTGTGGAGGAGGTTGGCGAGGACGTCCAGGAAGATCCGCGGCTCGGCGGTCCGCGCCCGGTGTGAGACCAGCCACCACAGGCCCTGCGCCGCCCACAGCCCCCAGAAGAACGTCAGCCAGCCGCCCAGGAAGCCGCCGTCGACCTTCCCCGCGAGCGTGGCCGCGGCCAGCAGGAATCCGAGCACGCCCCACAGGGCGGGGCCCACCCTGTCCGGGCCGGAACGCTCTCCACGCGCGCGTGCCTCACGTCCGCGACGTTCCCGCCGCTCGTCCAGGGACCACACCTGGCCGCAGCGCGTGAACACCAGGTAGATCGCCATCAGGTGGATGACGTTGTCCCCGCCGTCACCCATGAAGACGCTGCGGTTCTGCAGCGAGAGCACGCCGATCATGAAGAGCACGGACATGGCGCGGGTCCGCCAGCCCAGCATCAGCAGGGCGCTCGACAGCACGGCCAGTACGTAGACGATCTCGAACCAGATCAGGCTGTCGGACCACATCAGGGCCGTGAACGCGCGATTGTCCGCGATGAGCTGCTGGGCGAGGTCCCAGCTCCAGGGCCCGTCCGGTCCGTACATGTCCCGGCGGTGCGGGAACTCCCGCAGTAGGAACACCAGCCAGGTGGCGGCGAAGCCGATGCGTATGACGGCGGTCTGATATGGGCCGAGCGCAGCACCGGTGACCCGGGAGATGCCGCGTGCGAGCTTCCGGTCGAGGCGGGATGCGCTCTCGAGAGTGCCGGTGCGGTCGTCGCTGCTCACTGGGCCCCCGCCTCTGTCCTCGTGTCGCGCGTGCCTGCCGCCCGGTCGGCCTCGGTCACCGGCCACCAGGGCAGTTCGCGGAAGGCGGGCTTGTCGGACACCTTCTCCGTGCTCCACTGAGGAGGCGGCACATTGGTCGTACGGGAGCGGACCTTGACCTGCTGGACGACCGCACCCTGGCCGCCCGCCTGCTCACGGTCCAGGCGCAGCACCACAAGGCGGCGCAGATAGCGCTCGGAGAGGGCGCCGCGCAGGCCGTCGGGACGGTTCTCGTTGTCGTGCGTGCCCACGTAGAAGTCCCAGGCGCGGCGCAGGGCGTTCTGCTCGGTGTGGCTGGGCAGCAGGTTGCCGTCGATGGCCGCGCCGTCCAGTGCGGATAGGTCGTACCAGCGGGTCGTCCGGATGCCGCCGTCAGTGGCCCGCACCTCGGCGCGGACCTGGACGGCGATGTTCTGCTGCAGCGGGTTGGGGGCGAAGAGCTTCCAGTTCTGCTCGAACTCGGGGTAGACCCACTCGTCGATCGCCTGTCCATGCTGCTTGGTGACCGTGTTCGAGGGCGCGACGTGCAGAAACATCATGCCGAGGTGCACACAGGCGGCGACCGTGACGACGGCGAGGGCCAGGGCGACGGCGATCTGGTAGCGGAGGGAAAGGGCGGCTATGCCGTTGGGGGGAGAGTGCGCGGAGTCGTACTGCGGGGGCGCTGGGTGGTTCGGCGGGGGTGCGGCGCCTGCCGCGCGCTCGTCCGGCGAGAGCCCGGCAGGCGCTGCGCGGTCGTCCGGCGGGTGAGAGTCGATGGCGGCGGGCTCGGGCTCGTCCGGCGGCTCGTGCCGGGGGTTCGAGCCCTCGTCGTACGCGTCCATTCCGCCCCGTTTCCCGATGTCCGCCATATTCCGTCGCAGGCCGGCCCGGTGCCGTACCACCCGCGGGATGCCGCGCCGCGACGTTCGCACCGGCACGGTACTTAAGCCCGCCCTCCCGGCACAGCCCCGGCGAACACAGCGACCACCACCGTGACGTTGTCCACAGCGGGTTATCCACAGCGGTTGACACCTTACGGCCCTCGTCCCACCATTGAATCGGACGAACCGAACGATCGGTCGGTAGCTTGATCAAGGTCGAGGGGGACCACATGGCGACAGCAGCCGAGCACCGCACCGCCCGCGCACAGGCGGACGGGACGGCGGACGAGGCCGCGCGGACAGCGGCGTACGAGGCTGTTTTCGACGCCGCCGTGGCCGCCGACGAGCGCATCGAGCCGCGCGACTGGATGCCCGACGCCTACCGCTCGACGCTGGTCCGGCAAATCGCGCAGCACGCCCACTCCGAGATCATCGGCATGCAGCCGGAGGCCAACTGGATCACGCGCGCACCCTCCCTGCGCCGCAAGGCGATCCTGATGGCCAAGGTCCAGGACGAGGCCGGACACGGGCTCTACCTCTACAGCGCGGCGGAAACGCTCGGCACCAGCCGCGACGAGCTGCTCGACAAGCTGCACACCGGCCGCCAGAAGTACTCATCGATCTTCAACTACCCGACACTGACCTGGGCGGACGTAGGCGCCATCGGCTGGCTGGTGGACGGCGCCGCGATCACCAACCAGGTGCCCCTGTGCCGCTGCTCATACGGTCCGTACGCGCGCGCGATGGTCCGCATCTGCAAGGAGGAGTCCTTCCACCAGCGCCAGGGGTACGAGCTGCTGCTGGCCCTCAGCCGCGGCACGCCGGAGCAGCACGAGATGGCACAGGACGCGGTGAATCGCTGGTGGTGGCCCTCGCTGATGATGTTCGGCCCGCCCGACGACGAGTCCGCGCATTCCGCGCAGTCGATGGCCTGGAAGATCAAGCGGCACTCGAACGACGAACTGCGTCAGCGCTTCGTGGACATCTGCGTCCCCCAGGCCGAATCCCTCGGACTCACGCTCCCCGACCCGGAGTTGAAGTGGAACGAGGAGCGGGGGCACCACGACTTCGGAGCGATCGACTGGACGGAGTTCTGGGAGGTCCTCAAGGGCAACGGCCCGTGCAACGAACAGCGGATAGCCCAGCGCAGGCAAGCACACGAAGAAGGCGCATGGGTACGGGAAGCGGCCGCGGCATACGCCGGCAAACGCGCCGCAAGCAACGGGGAGGCGCGGTGACCACCAACGACTGGCCCCTGTGGGAGGTCTTCGTACGCTCGCGTCGCGGACTCTCGCACACCCACGCCGGCAGCCTGCACGCGCCGGACGCCGAGCTGGCGCTGCGCAACGCCCGCGATCTGTACACCCGGCGCGGCGAAGGCGTCTCCATCTGGGTCGTCCCCTCCACCGCGATCACGGCCTCCTCACCGGACGAGAAGGACCCCTTCTTCGAACCGGCCGCCGACAAGCCATACCGCCACCCGACGTTCTACGACATCCCGGAAGGGGTGAAGCACCTGTGACGGTCACCGCCGGTTCCACGGCCGCCCTCGCCCTCGGCGACGACGCCCTGGTGCTCTCGCACCGACTGGGGGAGTGGGCGGGCAAGGCGCCCGTCCTCGAAGAGGAAGTGGCCCTCGCCAACATCGCCCTCGACCTGCTCGGCCAGGCACGGGTCCTCCTGTCGATGGCAGGCGACGAGGACGAGCTGGCGTACCTCCGCGAGGAGCGCGACTTCCGCAACCTCCAGCTCGTCGAGCAGCCGAACGGAGACTTCGCCCACACGATCACCCGCCAGCTGTACTTCTCTACCTACCAGCGACTGCTGTACGCGGAACTCGCCGCCGGGGACGGCCAGTTCGCCCCGCTCGCGGCCAAGGCCGTCAAGGAGGTCGCCTACCACCAGGACCACGCCGAGCAGTGGACGCTGCGACTGGGCGACGGCACGGCCGAGAGCCATCGGCGGATGCGGGAAGCGTGCGAGGCGCTGTGGCGGTACACCGCCGAGATGTTCCATCCGGTCGAGGGGGTAGACGTCAACTGGAAGGATCTGGAGACCAGTTGGCTCGAGTCCGTCTCCGCCGTACTGCGCCGGGCGACCCTCGACGTTCCGGAGGGACCGCGGTCCGGGGCGTGGACCGCGGGCGCCGGGCGACAGGGACTGCATACGGAACCCTTCGGACGGATGCTCGCCGAGATGCAGCATCTGCACCGCAGCCACCCGGGGGCGTCATGGTGACCAGAACGACACCCTTCGAAGGACAGAAGACGATCCTCGAGGAAGAGCTGCACAAGCTCGCCGGTTCCGTGCCCGATCCCGAGCTGCCGGTCCTCACCCTGGAAGAGCTGGGCGTGCTCCGCGCGGTCCACGTCCGTGGGGGCGGTGCGGTCGAGGTCGAGCTGACGCCCACCTACACCGGCTGCCCGGCCATCGAGGCCATGTCGGCGGATATCGAGAGGGTGCTGCACGAGCACGGGGTGCCGGAAGTGACCGTCCAGACCGTGCTCTCCCCTGCCTGGACGACGGACGACATCTCGGACGAAGGACGCCGCAAGCTACGGGAGTTCGGGATAGCACCGCCGCGCACGCAGCGGGCGACGGGACCGGTTCCGATATCGCTCGGCCCGACGCGGACGGCCGCGCACACTCCGGGCGGGGCAGCCGAAACCCCACCGGCTGTGGGCCCGGAGGCGGACCCCGTGCGCTGTCCGCACTGCGGCTCCGCCGACACCGAACTGCTCAGCCGCTTCTCGTCCACCGCCTGCAAGGCGCTGCGGCGCTGTCTGTCCTGCCGTGAACCGTTCGACCACTTCAAGGAGTTGTGATGGCCCGCTTCCACACACTCCCGGTGGCCGCGGTCGACCGGCTCACCGACGACTCCGTCGCCCTGACCTTCGCGGTACCGCCGGAGCTGCGCGAGGAGTACCGGTACGCACCGGGCCAGCACCTGGCACTGCGGCACACGGTCGACGGCACGGAGATACGGCGTACGTACTCGATCTGCTCGCCGGCGCCCGACCCCGCTTCCGCGGAGGGCGACGGCCCGCGGACGCTGCGGGTAGGGGTGCGGCTCGTCGAGGGCGGGTCCTTCTCGACGTACGCCCTCAAGGAGATCGGTGTCGGCGACGAGCTGGAGGTGATGACACCGGCCGGCCGTTTCACACTCGAACCGGCGCCCGGGCTGTACGCGGCGATGGTCGGCGGCAGTGGCATCACACCCGTGCTGTCGATCGTCGCGACACTGCTGGCCCGGGAGCCCGAGGCGCGGTTCTGCCTCATACGCAGCGACCGTACGTCCGCCTCGACGATGTTCCTCGAGGAGGTCGCCGATCTGAAGGACCGCTTTCCGGAGCGGTTCCAGCTGGTGACGGTGCTCTCCCGGGAGGAGCAGCAGGCCGGTCTGCCCTCCGGGCGACTCGACCGGGAGCGGCTCACGGGGCTGCTGCCGGCGCTGCTGCCGGTCGACGCGGTGGCGGGCTGGTTCCTGTGCGGGCCGTTCGGCCTGGTGCAGGGGGCGGAGCGGGCGTTGCGCGATCTCGGGGTGTCACGGAGCCGCATCCACGAGGAGATCTTCCATGTGGACGACGGGGCCGCGCCGACCGCCACCGTGCCGACTCCCGCGCACAGCACGGTGACCGCGCGGCTCGACGGGCGCGCGGGCACCTGGCCGGTGCGGGACGGCGAACCGCTCCTGGAGACGGTGCTGCGCAACCGCCCCGACGCGCCGTACGCCTGCCGGGGCGGGGTGTGCGGGACCTGCCGGGCGTTCCTGGTCTCCGGCGAGGTGCGGATGGACCGCAACTTCGCGCTGGAGCCGGAGGAGACGGAAGCGGGGTATGTGCTGGCGTGCCAGTCCCATCCGGCCACGGAAAAGGTGGAGTTGGACTTCGACCGGTGAGCTTCGACGGGTGAGCTTCGTCCGGGTGACGTTCGGCGGATGTTGAGCTTCACTCGCCGACGGCTCCCGCGGCTGCCGCACCGTTCCCTTTTCATAGAACCTGTTCTACCTTGACGCTCCGTCAGATCCATCGTCGGTCCCATCAGCTCCGTCCGATGGATCAGGTACGCGTGGGAGGACAGGCTGTGGACTTCAGCTTCAGCGAGGAGCAGCAGGCGGCCGTGGAAGCGGCGAAGGCGGTGTTCGCCGGAGTGGCGCCGGACGGGGTGCCCTCGCCCGCACTCACCGCGGGCGCCGTCGCGGACGACTTCGACCGGACGCTGTGGGGCAAGCTCGCCGACGCCGACCTGCTGAGCCTGCTGCTCGACGCGCGCTACGGCGGGGCGGGGCTGGACGCCATCGCGCTGTGCCTGGTGCTGCGCGAGTCGGCGAAGGTGCTCGCGCGGGTGCCGCTACTGGAAAGCAGTGCGGCGGCGCTGGCCGTGCAGGCGTACGGCGGTGAGGAGTTGAAGACGAAACTGCTGGCGCGGGCCGGGCGGGGCGAAGTCGTGCTGACCGTCGCCGCGAACGGCCGTACCGGACACGACGGCGCCGAACTGGCCGTCACCGCGCGCCGGGAAGGCGACGCGTGGGTGCTGGACGGGGTGCAGACAGCGGTGCCCTGGGGCTGCAACGCGGACTTCGTCGTCGTACCCGCGCTGAGCACCGGCTCGGGCCGCGCCGTGCTCGCCCTCGTACCGCGCGGCCACGAAGGCGCCACGCTCGCCGAGCAGGTCTCCACCACAGGAGAGCGGCTCGGCGAACTCCGGCTGGACTCCGTACGCCTCACCGCTCGCAACGTCATCGACGCCGACGGCGCCTGGGAATCGCTGCGGGATCTGCTCGCCACCGGAACGTGTGCGCTGGCGCTCGGCCTGGGCGAGCGCGTCCTGGGGATGACGAGTGAATACACCAGCAAACGGGAGCAGTTCGGATTCCCGGTCGCCACGTTCCAGGCAGTGGCCGTACAGGCCGCCGACCGCTACATCGACCTGCGCGCGATGGAGGCGACCCTCTGGCAGGCCGCGTGGCGGATCAGCACGGGGGCGGGCGGGGTACTACCCGCGTCCGGCGACATCGCCGTGGCCAAGATCTGGGCCTCCGAGGGCGTACGACGCGTCGTGCAGACCGCGCAACATCTGCACGGAGGCTTCGGAGCCGACACCGACTACCCGCTGCACCGCTACCACGCCTGGGCCAAGCACCTGGAACTCTCTCTCGGCCCGGCGGCAGCCCACGAGGAAACGCTGGGCGACCTGCTGGCGGCGCATGCACTGGGGTGACCGGCAGACGGCAGCGCATGGTCGCCGAAGCCGCTGAGGGCCGGGCGCCTCACGGGGCGCCGTGCGTGACGTGTCTCTAAGGGGTCCTTTCAAAAAGCTGCGATCTTGCGGGCGAGGGTCATGCAGTGGGCGAGTTGGAGGAAGGCGTCGTGCATGTCGTCTCGGGTCTCCCAGCGGGTTCGTAAGCGGCGAGGGCCGTGTAGCCAGGCGATGGCGGACTCGGCAACCCATCGCACCCGGCCCAGGCCCGAGCCGTGCGGCTGGCCGCGCCGGGCGATCTTCGGGACGATGCCGCGCTCGCGCAGACGGCGGCGGTAGCTGTCGTGGTCGTAGCCGCGGTCGGCATACAGGGTGCGGGGCTTGCGCCGGGGCCGGCCCCGCTTGCCCCGCACCGGCGGCACGCTGTCGACCAGCGGCAGAAGCTGGGTGACATCGTTGCGGTGCCCGCCGGTGTGCGATACCCGCAGCGGGGTGCCGTGCGCGTCGGTCAGCACGTGATGTTTCGAGCCCGGCCGCGCACGGTCAACCGGACTCGGACCGACTTTTGGGCTGCTTCGCCCCCGCTTGGCCGGCACGTGCGAGGCATCGACCGCAACGCGGGAGAAGTCCAGGTGGTCCGCCGCCCGCAGCCGGTCCAACAGCACCCGCTGCAAGTCCTCCCACACCCCGGCCTCCTGCCACTCGGCCAGCCGCCGCCAGCAGGTAGGACCCGAGCCGAACCCCAACTCCTGCGGCAGGTACTCCCACTGGATGCCGGTGTACAGCACGAACAGCACCCCCTGCAGCGTCCTGCAGTCATCGATCCGCTTGCGCCCCGGATACCGGAACCGTCGCTCATGCTTCGGCAGCAGCGGCTCGATCACCGCCCACAACTCGTCACTGACCTCCCACGGCTTCCGCCGTGCCATGGTCACCCCCACACAGCACGGGAACACATACCTCTCCACCGTGCCACAAGAAGATCTTTCTGCAAGGACTCCTAAGCGGACTGCTGAAGTCCATGCGATACCGCGCCTCCAGAGAGGCCGCAGGCCTCTCTGGAGGCGCGGGGCTGTATCAATCTGCGGCTCCGCCGCGCGGGCGCGAGAAGCCACAACGAACCCGCAGCTTCGCCCGCCCAACCCAGCGGAGCGCTAAAGCACGAAACCCGGCTGGCCCTTGTCGTCCACGACAGGGCGCCCCGTGGCGGCCCAGACCTGCATACCGCCGCCGACGTTCACCGCGTCGATGCCCTGCTGGACGAGGTACATCGCGACCTGCGCGGAACGACTGCCTGAGCGGCAGATCACGTGGATCCTGCCGTCCTGTGGCGCCGCCTCGGTCAACTCGCCGTAGCGCGCCACGAATTCACTGATGGGGATGTGCAGCGCCCCCGCCGCGTGACCGGCCTGCCACTCGTCGTCCTCCCGGACGTCCAGCAGAAAGGCTCCGTCCGCGAGATCCCCGACCTCGACCGTGGGCACACCAGCTCCGAATTGCATACGCCCGACGCTACCCGACCCGCCCACCACCTGCGCCGGGGGCGCCTCACGCGGAGCCACGCACCCCGGGTGAAGCCGACCGACAGGCCGGTGAAACTAGCCGAGCAGCCCCGCCAGCTCCGCCTCGCGCTCGCTCACCTGCGTCAGCAGCTGCTCGGCGATCTCCTCCAGCAGCCGGTCGGGGTCGTCCGGGGCGAGCTTGAGCATCGCGCCGATCGCGCTCTCCTCCAGGTCACGGGCCACGAGGCTGAGCAGCTCCTTGCGCTCGGCGAGCCATTCGAGGCGGACGTAGAGCTCCTCGGCGCGGCTCGGGCGCCATTCCTTGGGTACGGGCCCGGCGGCCCACTCCTCGGACAGCTCCTGGAGCAGTGCCTCGTCCCCGCGGGCGTACGCGGCGTTGACCCGGGCGATGAACTCGTCGCGCCGCCGGCGCTCGGAGTCGTCCCGCGCCAGGTCGGGGTGCGCCTTGCGGACCAGTTCGCGGTAGAGCTTGCGGGCCTCGTCGCTCGGGCGCACGCGCTGCGGTGGCCGCACCGGCTGCTCGGTCAGCATGGCCGAGGCCTCCGGGGACAGCCCGTCCGAGTCGAGCCAGTCGTGGAACAGTTCCTCGATCCCCGGCATGGGCATGACTCTGGCCCGCGCCTCCTGCGCCTTGGTCACGTCCTCCGGGTCGCCGGTGCGGGCGGCCCGGGCCTCGGCGATCTGCGCTTCCAGTTCGTCGAGCCGCGCGTACATCGGCCCGAGCTTCTGGTGGTGCAAGCGGGAGAAGTTCTCCACCTCGACGCGGAAGGTCTCCACGGCGATCTCGTACTCGATCAAAGCCTGCTCAGCCGCACGCACGGCTCGCTCGAGCCGCTCCTCGGGCCGCACCTGCTCCTCACCGGAAGCCTCGTCGGCGGAATCCTCGCTCGCGGACTCCTCATCGGCGGAATGCCCGCTCGTGGACCGCTCGTCGGCGAAACCCTCACCGGCCGATGCCTCGTCCGCGGCCGTCGGAACATCATCCGCCGACAGCCCCGCAGCCCCCTCCTCAACAGGCGGCTCGGACGGGGACTGCTCAGCTTCCGGCGTCATCACCCACCCAGCCTAGGTCACGAGCCGACGGCCCACTCAAACTCCCAACTCCCCCGCGACCCTCCCCGCTTTCACAGCCCCCACCAGCTCCGCATGATCCGCCTCCGTGCGGTCCGCGTAGGCCACCGCGAAGGACGTGATCGCCTCGTCCAATTCCTCGCTCTTGCCGCAGTAGCCCGCGATCAGACGGGGATCGGCGCTGTGGGCGTGGGCGCGGGCCAGCAGGGCGCCTGTCATGCGGGCGTAGTCGTCGATCTGGTCGGCGGCGAGGGCCGCCGGGTCGACGCTGCCTTTGCGGTTGCGGAACTGGCGTACCTGGAAAGGCAGCCCGTCGACCGAGGTCCAGCCGAGCAGGATGTCGCTCACGACCTGCATACGCTTCTGGCCGAGGACGACACGGCGGCCCTCGTGCTCGGCCTCCGGCACGGTCAGGCCCGCCGTGCTCAGGTGCGGCAGCAGGGCGGAGGGTCGGGTCTCCTTCACCTGGAGGACGAGAGGTTCGCCACGGTGGTCCAGCAGGAGCACCACGTACGAGCGCAGGCCCACGCTTCCCGTGCCGACCACGCGGAACGCGACGTCGTGCACCGCGTACCGCGCGAGGAGCGGGAGGCGGTCCTCGGAGAGCGTGGTCAGGTACTCCTCCAGTGACGCCGCCACCCCGGCTGCCTCCGCATCGGGTACGCGCCGCAGCACCGGTGGCGCGTCGACGAAGCGGCGCCCACCGCCCTCGACCGGCTCCGTCGACTTCGCGGCGAAACGGCCGCTGGTATTGGCCCGCGCCTTCTCCGAGACCCGCTCCAGGGTGCCCAGCAGATCGTGGGCGTCGGTGTGCGAGACCAGTTCCTCGTCCGCGATGGCGTTCCAGGCGTCCAGGGCTGGGAGTTTCGCGAGCAGCCGCATGGTGCGCCGGTAGGAGCCGGTCGCGAAGTGCGCCGCCTTGCGGCAGGTGTCCTCGCCGGCTCCCGCCTCCCGGCCCGCGAGGACCAGCGAGGTCGCGAGCCGTTTGAGGTCCCACTCCCAGGGCCCGTGCACCGTCTCGTCGAAGTCGTTCAGATCGATGACGAGGCCGCCGCGCGCGTCCGCGTAGAGGCCGAAGTTCGCCGCGTGCGCGTCCCCGCAGATCTGCGCGCCGATGCCCGTCATGGGCGTACGCGCCAGGTCGTACGCCATGAGTCCGGCCGAGCCGCGCAGGAAGGCGAAGGGCGTGGCCGCCATTCTTCCGACCCGTATCGCCGTGAGCTCGGGGATGCGGCCGCGGTTGGACTCCTCCACGGCGGTCACGGCGCCCGGCCGGTCACCGTTCCCGCCCAGGGAGGCGTGCGCTGCCCGCGAGACCTGTTCCCGCAAGGCCTTGCCCTCTTCCTTGGGAGATCCCTGAGCCGGCCACGGCGCGAACCCGCGCACATCGGCGACTCTGGCCCGTCCCGTCTGTCCCGTCTGCTCAGCCCGCGCTGCCACCGCGCCACCGCTCTCGCTCACTTGGACCGCCTCCCCCGTGCACGAACATCAACTTGCCACGACGGTACCGCCGGGCGCCGATCCGCGTGAGGCCCTGTGGACAACTCCGAACCTGTGGAAAACTCCCAGGTCTGCCCTGTGATTGTCCTCACCCGAGACGCCCCGGCGCGACCGGGACGAGCCCGAGGCGACCCGGGCCCGCCCGGCCCCCGGACAACGCGAAAGCCCCGCAGGTCCAAGACCTGCGGGGCTTCTCTTGTGCGCGAGGGGGGAGTTGAACCCCCACGCCCTTGCGGGCACTGGAACCTGAATCCAGCGCGTCTGCCTATTCCGCCACCCGCGCATTGGGTGTGTCGTCCGTCTCTCACCGAGGGGTGGGAGCGCCTGGCGACATGCAGAAGATTAGCACGCTGCCAAGGGTGGATTCACATCCCTTTCCGGGGGCAGCAACGAAGCAGGGCGAGGCGGCAGACCCCGGCATCACCTGCGCAGCCGCCCCTCACGGTGCCTTGTGCCCCACCGCTGCCACCCCGTACGTATCGGCCAGAACCTGTTCACGTATCAACCTCGTACCGGTCCCGGCCATCTCCCCAGGAGGCGGACAGGGTCCACAGTCGGGTGCGGGACACTGTGGTGAAGCCACCTCTACGATCCTTCCCATGGGAGTGCCCAGGGGGAGTTCGAAGAGGAGCTCCGAAGGGAACTTCGGGAGGGGACTTCAGTGGGCGCCGACACCCGTCGACGGTGCCGACAGGGGGAACCAGCCGATTTCCCGGCGCGTGGATACGATCAGTAAGCAAAACCAGGACAGCGACGAAGGAGGAGGTGCCCCATGGGAGTCCTGAAGAAATTCGAGCAGCGTATCGAAGGTCTGGTCAACGGCACCTTCGCCAAGGTGTTCAAGTCCGAGGTCCAGCCCGTCGAGATCGCGGGCGCGCTCCAGCGCGAGTGCGACAACAACGCGACGATCTGGAACCGTGAGCGGACAGTCGTCCCCAACGACTTCATCGTGGAGCTGAGTACGCCGGACTTCGAGCGACTCAGCCCCTACTCCGGCCAGCTCGGCGACGAGCTCGCCGGCATGGTGCGCGACTACGCGAAGCAGCAGCGCTACACCTTCATGGGCCCCATCAAGGTCCATCTGGAGAAGGCGGACGACCTCGACACCGGCCTGTACCGGGTGCGCAGTCGTACGCTCGCCTCCTCCGCCAACCAGCAGGCTCCGGAGCGCGCTCCCGCGGGAGGCCCGGCCGCCCGCCCCGGGGGTTACGGCTACCCGCCTCCGGCTGCCGCCCAGCCGGCGGGCGCTCCCCCCATGCCGCCCGCACCGCCGCCCGGTGGTCGCGGCCCCGCGTCGCCGATGGCCCAGGGCCGCGCCGCGGCGCCCGGCCCGCTGCCCGGTGCGCGCGTACGGCACTGGATCGAGATCAACGGCACTCGCCATCAGATCTCCCGCCCGACGCTGGTGCTGGGCCGCAGCACCGACGCCGACGTGCGGATCGACGACCCCGGCGTCTCGCGCCGGCACTGTGAGATCCGGACCGGAACGCCCTCGACGATCCAGGATCTCGGGTCCACCAACGGCATCGTGGTGGACGGGCAGCACACCACCCGCGCTACGCTCCGCGACGGCTCGCGGATCGTCGTGGGCAGCACCACCATCATTTACCGGCAAGCCGAAGGGTGAAGCGGGGGCAATGTCAGAGCTGACCCTCACGGTCATGCGGCTGGGTTTCCTGGCCGTACTGTGGCTGTTCGTGATCGTGGCCGTGCAGGTCATCCGCAGCGATCTGTTCGGAACGCGTGTCACACAGCGCGGCTCGCGCCGGGAGAGCGGACGGCCTCAAGCGGCCGCCCGGCAGCAGGCCGCGCCGCCGCAGCAGCGCCAGCAGGCGAGCGGCGGCGGCCGTCAACGCCGTGGCGCGCCCACCAAGCTCGTCGTCTCCGAGGGCATCCTCGAGGGAACGACGGTCGCGCTGCAGGGGCAGACCATCACGCTGGGGCGTGCGCACGACTCCACGATCGTCCTGGATGACGACTACGCCTCCAGCAGGCATGCCAGGATCTACCCGGACCGTGACGGCCAGTGGATCGTGGAGGACCTCGGGTCCACCAACGGCACATATCTGGACCGGAGCCGGCTGACGACCCCCACGCCGATTCCGCTGGGCGCGCCGATCCGCATCGGCAAGACCGTCATCGAGCTGCGGAAGTAGTACGACACAATGAGCGAGCGGAGCGAGCACGCAGCGGCGGTCCCCTGGGTGGACCCCGGCGCGCTCCCGACCGGAGGGTGGGCACCGTGCGGATGTACCCGGAGCCGACGGGCGAGGTGCGCATGAGTCTGTCACTGCGCTTCGCCGCCGGATCGCACAAAGGCATGATCCGCGAGGGCAATGAGGACTCCGGTTATGCCGGTCCGCGCCTGCTCGCGATCGCCGACGGGATGGGCGGCCAGGCCGCCGGTGAGGTCGCCAGTTCCGAGGTGATCTCCACCATCGTCGCGCTCGACGACGACGTGCCGGGTTCCGACATCCTGACGTCGCTGGGCACGGCCGTGCAGCGCGCCAACGACCAGCTTCGGCTGATGGTCGAGGAGGACCCCCAGCTCGAGGGCATGGGGACGACCCTGACGGCACTGCTGTGGACCGGGCAGCGGCTCGGTCTCGTGCATGTCGGCGACTCCCGTGCGTACCTGCTGCGGGACGGCGTACTGACCCAGATCACGCAGGACCACACCTGGGTGCAGCGCCTCGTCGACGAGGGACGCATCACCGAGGATGAGGCCACGACGCACCCGCAGCGCTCGCTGCTGATGCGTGCGCTGGGCAGCGGCGACCATGTCGAGCCGGATCTGTCGATCCGTGAAGTCCGCGCCGGCGACCGGTACTTGATCTGCTCCGACGGCCTGTCGGGAGTGGTCAGCCATCAGACGATGGAGGACACCCTCGCCAGCTACCAGGGTCCGCAGGAGACCGTGCAGCAGCTGATCGAGCTCGCGCTGCGGGGCGGCGGCCCGGACAACATCACGGTGATCGTGGCCGACGTACTCGACATCGACGGCGGGGACACCCTCGCGGGCCAGATGTCCGACACCCCGGTCGTCGTCGGCGCGGTCGCCGAGAACCAGCAGCAGCAGTTGTTGCACGACGACGGCACGATGCAGACGCCCGCTGGCCGCGCCTCCAGCCTCGGCCGCACCACGCCCTCAGGGGGCGGTGGCGAGTTCGGCCCGCCCGGCAGCGGCGACACGACGGGATACGTGCCCACGGACGGCTTCGGCGACTACACCGAAGACGACTTCGTCAAACCGCGCCGCGGACGCAAGTGGCTGAAGAGATCCCTGTACGGCGTGCTCGCGCTCGCCGTCATCGGCGGCGGGCTGTACGGCGGTTACCGCTGGACGCAGACGCAGTACTACGTCGGCACCAAGGGCGAGCACGTCGCGCTGTACCGCGGCATCAGCCAGGATCTGGCCTGGGTTTCGCTGTCGAAGGTGGAGAAGGACCACCCCGAGATCGAACTCAAGTACCTGCCGCCGTTTCAGCAGAAGCAGGTCGAGGCCACGATCGCCGAGGGCGGCCTCACCGCCGCCAAGTCGAAAATCGAGGACTTGGCGACGCAGGCGTCAGCTTGCAAGAAGGACGCCGAACGCAGGCAGGCCGAGAGCCGTAATAACTCTCAGACAGGTGAAGGCGAAGCAGGCGGCACCACGGGAACCACAAGGACCTCCGTGGCGTCGAAGGCGACACCAACACCGACCCAGAGCCCGACCTCGCAGTCATCACCGTCCGCCGACCCGTCCCCCACCGCACCCACTCCCACACCCGGTCCCAGCCTCTCGGAGGAAGAGCAGAAGCTGGTCTCGCTGTGCGGTAAGCAGTAAGCAACGCACGCTGTGAGAGGCCCCGTTACACGATGAGCAGTACTACGAACCCATCGACGCACCATACGTCCACGATCGGCGCCATCGGCGCGCCCAGCCGGCGCAACACCGAGCTGGCGCTGCTGGTGTTCGCCGTCGTCATCCCGGTGTTCGCCTACGTCAACGTGGGCCTGGCCGTCAACGACCAGGTCCCCTCGGGCCTGCTCGGCTACGGCCTGGGGCTCGGCCTGCTCGCGGCGGTCGGCCACCTCGTCGTACGGAAGTTCGCGCCGTATGCGGATCCCCTGTTGCTGCCGGTGGCTACGCTGCTCAACGGGCTGGGCCTGGTGCTCATCTGGCGCTTGGACCAGTCGCCCAGACTCCAGCAGCGTGCCGAATCCCTGTTCGGATCCTTCAGTCCGGACGCCCCCAAACAACTGCTCTACTCGGCGCTCGGCATAGCGCTGTTCGTGGCGGTCGTGATGCTGCTCAAGGACCACCGCATCCTGCAGCGCTACACGTACATCTCCATGGTCGCCGCCATCGTCCTGCTGCTCCTGCCCCTCGTTCCCGGCCTTGGCGCCAACGTCAACGGCGCCAAGATCTGGATCAGCATCGGAGGCTTCTCCATCCAGCCGGGAGAGTTCGCGAAGATCATCATCGCGGTCTTCTTCTCCGGGTATCTCATGGTGAAGAGAGACGCCCTGGCTCTCGCAAGCCGCCGCTTCATGGGCCTGTACCTGCCACGAGGCCGCGACCTCGGCCCGATCCTCACGCTCTGGGCCGTGAGCCTGCTCATCCTCATCTTCGAGAACGACCTCGGCACATCGCTGCTGTTCTTCGGCATGTTCGTGATCATGCTGTACGTCGCCACCGAGCGGACGAGCTGGATCGTCATCGGCCTGCTGATGTCCGCCGGCGGGGCGGTCGTCGTCTCCACCTTCGCCAGCCAGGTCAAGGTCCGTGTCACCGCCTGGCTGGACCCCTTCGGCTGCTACGAGACCTCCGGGGCCTGCGAACAGATCGGCCAGTCGATCATGTCCTTCGGCTCCGGCGGCGTACTCGGCACCGGACTCGGCCAGGGCAACTCCGACCTCATCGGCTTCGCCGCCAACTCGGACTTCATCTTCGCCACCGTCGGCGAGGAGCTGGGCCTGGCCGGAGTCATGGCGTTCCTGCTGCTGTACGCCCTCATCATCGAGCGGGGCATCCGCACCGCGCTGGCCGCCCGCGACCCGTTCGGCAAGCTGTTCGCCACCGGACTCTCCGGCGCCTTCGCCCTGCAGATCTTCGTCGTCGCAGGCGGCGTCATGGGCCTGATCCCGCTCACCGGCATGACGATGCCGTTCCTCGCCTCCGGCGGCTCCTCCGTGATCGCCAACTGGGCCCTGGTCGGCATCCTGCTCCGCATCAGCGACACCGCACGCCGTCCGGCACCGGCCCCCGCCTCCAACCCCGACGCCGAAATGACCCAGGTGGTCCGCCCGTGAACAAGCCCCTGCGCCGCATCGCGATCTTCTGCGGGCTCCTCGTGATGGCCCTGCTCATCCGCGACAACTGGATCCAGTACGTCCAGGCGGACACGCTGCAGAAGCACGAACACAACCGCCGCGTCTCCATCGAGCGCTACGCCCAGCCGCGCGGAGACATCATCGTCGACGGCAAGCCGATCACCGGCTCCACCGAGACCTCGAGCAGCGACTTCAAGTGGAAGCGCACCTACAAGAACGGCGAGATGTGGTCCCCCGTCACGGGCTACGCCTCGCAGGCCTTCGGCGCAACGCAGCTGGAGTCCATCGAGGACGGCATCCTCACCGGCAACGACGACCGGCTGTTCTTCCGCCGCACCCTCGACATGATCACCGGCAAGAAGCAGGAGGGCGGCAACGTCGTCACCACCCTCAGCGGCGCCGCCCAGAAGGCGGCCTTCGACGGCCTCGGCGACAAGAAGGGCGCCGTCGCCGCAATCGACCCGTCCACCGGCGCGATCCTGGCGCTCGCCTCCACGCCGTCGTACGACCCGTCGTCGTTCGCCGGGAACTCCACGGACACCGACACCAAGGCCTGGACCAAGCTTCAGAAGAAGCAGAACCCCGACGACCCGATGCTCAACCGGGCGCTGCGCGAGACCTACCCGCCCGGCTCCACCTTCAAGGCGGTCACCGCGGCCGCGGCCCTCGAACACGAGCTGGTCACGGATCCCGACGCGAAGACCGACTCGCCGGACCCGTGGACCATGCCGGACACCACCACCGAGCTGCCGAACGAGGGCAACATCCCGTGTAAGGACGCGTCACTTCGCAACGCCCTGAAGTTCTCCTGCAACACCGTGTTCGGCAAGGTCGGCTCCGACCTCGGCAAGGACAAGATGCTGGAGACCGCCGAGAAGTTCGGCTTCAACAAGGAGCAGTTCGTACCGGTCCGCTCCAGCGCCTCCGTCTTCCCGACCGCCATGGACAGGCCGCAGACCGCGCTGAGCTCCATCGGCCAGTTCGACACCGCCACGACCCCGCTCCAGATGGCCATGGTGGCCTCGGCCATCGCCAACGACGGCACCCTCATGAAGCCGTACATGGTCGACCGCCTGACGGCCCCGAGCCTGGACGCCGTCGAGCAGACCGAACCGAAGGAAATGAGCAAACCGCTCTCCCCGGACAACGCCCAGAAACTCCAGTCGATGATGGAGACGGTCGTCGACGAGGGCACCGGCACCAAGGCGCAGATCCCGAACGTCAAGGTCGGCGGCAAGACCGGTACCGCCCAGCACGGCGTCAAGAACGAGCTGGCGCCCTACGCCTGGTTCATCTCGTACGCGAAGGCCGACGACGGCAGCTCGCCGGTCGCCGTCGCCGTCGTCGTCGAGGACAGCCAGGCCGAACGTGACGACATCTCCGGCGGCGGTCTAGCCGCACCGATCGCGAAGGGCGTGATGAAGGCAGTACTGGACAGCAAGTGACCCCGCTCACGTCCCCTTCACATCGGTGCACGTTGCGATACCGGTCCTGTATCGGGTGACGGTTGTGGCCAGGTCAGTAAAGGCGAGCCGGGTACGGTATGCCCGGACAGCACACCGCCGGACCACACAACTGGGTGCGGTCGGAACCGACGGAGAGGGCTGGTAGGTAGCTATGGAAGAGCCGCGTCGCCTCGGCGGCCGGTACGAGCTGGGCCAGGTGCTCGGCCGTGGTGGCATGGCGGAGGTACATCTCGCCCATGACACACGGCTCGGCCGCACCGTGGCAGTGAAGACGCTGCGCGCGGATCTCGCGCGCGACCCGTCCTTCCAGGCCCGGTTCCGCCGGGAGGCCCAGTCGGCCGCCTCGCTCAACCATCCCGCGATCGTCGCCGTGTACGACACGGGTGAGGACTACATCGAGGGCATCTCCATCCCGTACATCGTGATGGAGTACGTCGACGGGTCCACGCTGCGCGAGCTGCTGCACTCCGGGCGCAAACTGCTGCCCGAGCGCGCCATGGAGATGACCATCGGCATCCTCCAGGCCCTCGAGTACTCACACCGCAACCAGATCGTCCACCGCGACATCAAGCCGGCGAACGTCATGCTGACGCGCAACGGCCAGGTCAAGGTCATGGACTTCGGCATCGCCCGCGCCATGGGCGACTCCGGCATGACGATGACGCAGACCGCCGCGGTCATCGGCACCGCCCAGTACCTCTCGCCGGAGCAGGCCAAGGGCGAGCAGGTCGACGCCCGGTCCGACCTGTACTCCACCGGCTGCCTGCTCTACGAGCTGCTGACGGTCCGGCCGCCCTTCGTCGGCGACTCCCCGGTCTCCGTCGCGTACCAGCACGTACGCGAGGAACCGCAGCCGCCGAGCAACTTCGACCCCGAGATCACGTCCGAGATGGACGCCATCGTCCTCAAGGCTCTGGTCAAGGACCCGGACTACCGCTACCAGTCCGCCGACGAGATGCGCGTCGACATCGAGGCCTGCCTCGACGGCCAGCCCGTAGCGGCCACCGCCGCCCTGGGCTCCGTCGGCTACGGCGGCTACCCCGACGACAGGCCCACCACAGCCCTGCGCCCCACTCCCGGCGGCCAGCAGACGTCCATGCTCCCCCCGATGAACCCGGACGACGGCGGCTACGGCTTCGACGGAGGCGACCGCCGCCGCCCGAAGAAGAGCAACACCTCTACGATCCTGCTGGTCGTCGCGGGTGTACTGGTCCTGGTCGGCGCGGTCCTGATCGGGCGGTGGGTCTTCAGCGAGACGGGCGGCACGGGCAACGAGTCGTTCCCGGCACCCAACTTCATCAACCGGACCGAGGCCGACGCCAGAGACATGGCGAAGAACGTCGACCTGAACGTGACGACGAAGAAAGAGCCCTGCGACGACACACCGAAGGGCAGCGTCTGCGCACAGGATCCGAAGGCGAAGCTCCCCGTCACCAAGGGCGACACGATCACGCTGACGGTGTCGACGGGGGCGCCCAAGGTCGCCGTGCCGGACGTCGAGGATCTGCCCTTCGAGCAGGCCGAGACCAAGCTCAAGGACAAGGGCTTCAAGGTCGAGAGGGAGACCGAGGAGTCGGACCGGAATCCGGGCCTCGTCCTCGCCCAGGATCCGGAAGGCGGCTCGGAGGAGGAGAAGGGCTCGACCATCACCCTGACCGTCGCCAAGGAGCAGGAGCAGGAAACCGTTCCGGACGTCACGGGCAGGACCTGTGACGAGGCCAAGGCACAGATGGAGGCCAACAACCTCACCGGCGTCTGCGTCGACGTGGAAACAGACGACGACAACCTGATCGGCAAGGTCATCGCCACCGACCCCGAGGCCAACTCCCAGGTCGAGCCGAACTCTTCAGTGAACATCCAGATCGGCAAGGAGGCCGAGGACGAGGAGCAGGTCCAGGTCCCGCAGGTGGTCGGCCAGACCGTGGGCCAGGCCAAGCAGATCCTGAACCAGGCCGGCTTCACGAACATCCAGTTCCAGCCGGGCGCTGACCAAAGCGACACCGCGCTCGTCCAGGACCAGGACCCGGACCCGGGCCAGCAGGTCGACGACCCCGCCGGCACGAAGATCACCCTCAACACCGTCGGCTTCAACAACGGCGGCGGAGACAACGGAGGCGGAGACAACGGAGGCGGCGGCATCTTCGGCGGCGTCAACGGCGCCTCCGCCCGCACCGAGGACTGACACCCACCCTGTCCTGCGTACAACCGCACACGTCAGAGCCCCGGCACCCAAGTTCAGCTTGGGTGCCGGGGCTCTGACATGTCACCGAAAGCCCTCACTGAACACCTGCTCGCACGTAGATCGTGTCTTCATACGTGACGACTCGTTGATCGATGAGGTGGGGCATCGGAGCTCTGCCCTGGTCGTATGGCCGGACCACGAGCAGACGGACAGAACGTGATCAACGAAGCGGCTCTACTGGAATCGAAGACCCTGCGCGATAGCGCACTGGAACGCACGGACGTGCTCGACAGAGTCAAGGTGCTGTCACTGCTGCCGGACGGCATGCATGTGACTACGGCGATGGTCGCGGCGTACTTCGAAGTAGGTCTCGAAGCAATCAAGTCGCTCGTCAAGGACCACAGAGTGGAGTTGGAACACAACGGCTACCGCCTTCTGACGGGTGAAGAACTGAGGTCCTTCAAGGACCTCAGTGGTCTTCAGTCACGCACACGATCCCTCGCGCTCTTCTCCCGCCGCGCTGTCCTCAACGTCGCCATGCTCCTCCGAGACAGCGAAGTCGCACGTCAGGTGCGTAAGTACCTCCTCGACATGGAGTACCTGGCGCGCACCCGGCCTGTGGATAACCCTGTCCACAGAGACGCCGCCTCCCCCTCCCTCGACGACCGCATCGATCAACGCATCGGCCACGTCCTCGGCAGAACCGTCGTCCCGATGTTCAACGCCCTGATCGAGACATCGAGCGAGCACCGCCAGGAACTGATCGCCCTGCGCACCGGCGTCCAACGCATCGAGCGCAAGCTTCAACAGCACAACGCCCGACTGCAGCGGCTGGAAGGCCCCCGACACTGGCCCCTCGCCCGTTTCATGGCCTTCATAGACGCCATGAGTGGGCGCGAGTTCGAGGAGCACGTCGCTCAACTGCTGCGCCGTGACGGCTGCACCGCTGTCGTCGTACGAGGCGGAGGTGGAGACCGGGGCGTAGACATCACGGGACGTACCCCCGACGGACGACACATCGCCGTCCAGTGCAAGAGATTCGCGCCCTACGTATCTGTGACCAGCTCCCACGTCCAAAAGTTCATCGGGTCGGCCAAGGTCCTGTACAACGCGGACGTGGCGCTCTACGTGGCCACATGCACCTTCACTCGCGATGCGATGACCGTCGCGGCTGATGGCGGCATCACACCGGTGGACCGAAGCCGGCTCGCGGCATGGAGCAGGGGGACAGAACTGTCTGCCTTGCGCTGACCAGCTGGCACCCACGGAAAGGGCCCGAAGTCGCAAGTCGTAGTTGCGGCTTCGGGCCTCCGTCATGTTAGGCGACAGACCTCCTCAAAGGGGGCCTGTCACAATTCAGCGCAACTCCTCCGGCGGCGTCCGCTCGTCATCCACCTTCTCCACCCGGTCCAGCTCCCCCCACACCACGTACCGGTACGTGGAGGTGAAGACCGGAGTGCAGGTCGTCAGTGTGATGTAGCGGCCCGGCTTCTTCTTGCCCGATTCCTTGGGGACGGGGGCGAGGACATCGACGTTGTACTTGGAGGTCTCGGGGAGGATCTCGTAGACCTTGTAGACGTACCACTCGTCCTTGGTCTCGAAGACGATCGGGTCGCCCTTCTTCAGCTTGTCGATGTTGTGGAACTTCGCGCCGTGCCCGTCGCGGTGCGCGGCGAGCGAGAAGTTGCCCTTCTTGTCCTGCGGGAGCGCGGACTTGACCGGGCCGGTGTAGTAGCCGGCGGTGCCGTCGTTGAGGGACTTGGCGGCGGTGCCCTTCTTGACCAGCACCTCGCCGTTCTTCATCCCGGGTACGTGCAGGAAGCCGATGCCGTCCTTGGTGTCCAGGCCGATCGGACCGCGGTCCTCGGCCCAGTGGTCGCGCACCTTGTCGCCCTGCTTGTCGGCCTTACGGTCCGCGACGACGTTCGTCCACCACAGCGAGTAGGCCACGAACAGGCCGAGGATCAGGCCGGCCGTGATGAGCAGTTCACCGAAGACGCTGACCGCCATCGCGATCCGGCCGGGGCCGCGACGGCGCGGCGCGGGCGAATGCGCCGACGTCGCGGTCTGCTCTTCGTGGTCGGTCGTCGCTGCCACTCTTCATCTGTCCTTAACTGACGAGCGCATCCGGCTTGCCCTTGCTGCGCGGCCGTTCCTCGACCATCTTGCCCCAGACGATCATCCGGTACTTGCTGGTGAACTCGGGAGTGCAGGTCGTCAAAGTGATGTAGCGGCCCGCCGTGGTGAAACCCGACCCCTTGGGAATCGCGTCCAGGACGGCCGTATTGCCCGGCGCCGTCACCGGCAGGATCGACGCCATCTTGTAGACGAAGTACTGGTCCTGCGTCTCCACGACGATCGGATCGCCCGGCTGGAGTCGGTTGATGTACCGGAACGGCTCGCCATGGGTGTTGCGATGCCCGGCAAGCCCGAAGTTGCCCGCCTTCTCCTCCGGCATCGCCGTCTTCAGATCGTCCTCCGCGTAGTGACCGACCATGCCGCGGTCCAGCACCCGCTTCTTGTCGATGCCCTCGGCGATCGGCACGACGACGTCCAGCTTCGGAATGTGCAGAAGGGCGAAACCCTGCCCCGGCTCGAACGCCCCCGGCTTCCGCTTACCGCTCGCCCAGTCGTTCTGCAGACTGCTCGCCGCGCTGCCCGCCTGGGCCTCCGCCCGGATATTCGTCCACCACAGCTGGTACGTCACGAACAGCAGCATCAGCACACCCGTGGTGATGAACACCTCACCGATCGCCCGGCTGGCCATCACCGCCGCCCCAGGCTTCTGCGCCCGCGCCGCCCGCCGCGCCTCCATCCGCGAGAGCGGCGTCGCGCCCGACTCCGCCGCCGACTGCTCCCGCACCGGCCCATCGGCCCCGCTATGCCGCCCATGCCGCTTGGCGGCCTTACGGCGGGCCGCACGGCCACCGACGGCGGGGGCGGCATCGGCGTGGGCGGGCGCGGCAGCCCTGGCCGCCCGCATGGACTCGCTGTCCGGCACGCGCAGTGCGACAGTCTCTTCATCGATCGGGGGCATGGGAGGGGGCGACGCAGCGGGCTCATTCGGCTGGGAGTACGCCTCCTCCTGCCACGCCTCCCCGTACGACGGCTCCCCGTACGACGGCTCCCCGTGCGAAGGCATCCTCGGAGAGGGTTCGTCGTACGAAGGCTCGTGCGAGGGCTCGTACGACGGCGAGGACTGCGGCTCCGCGTACGACGAAGCCGTCTCCTCCCCGTACCAGTCCCGCGCGTACCCCTGCGGGTCGTACCACTCCTGCTCCGGCCCTGAAGCGCCTCCATACGCGCCAGCGGCCCCGTACACGGTGTCCTCACCATACGGGGCGGCACTGTCGCGCTCGGGGCGCAGGGCGGTCACGCCGTGGCCCTGCCCACCACCGGGGCAAGCCCCGTCGACCTGGCCACGGCCTCCGGGTCACCGCACTCGGCCAGCCAGTTGGCCAGCATGCGGTGGCCGTGCTCGGTCAGCACCGACTCGGGATGGAACTGCACGCCCTCGACGGGCAGTTCACGATGCCGCAGCCCCATGATGATCCCGTCATGCGTACGGGCCGTGACCTCCAGCTCGGCCGGAACGGTCTCCGGCTCGGCAGCCAGCGAGTGGTAACGCGTCGCCGTGAAGGGCGATGGCAGCCCCGCGAAGACACCCCGCTCCGCGTGCTCGACGAGCGAGGTCTTGCCGTGCAGCAGCTCGGGCGCTCGGTCCACGACACCGCCGTACGCCACCTGCATCGACTGCATGCCCAGGCAGACCCCGAAGACGGGGACGCCGGTCGCCGCACAGTGCCGCACCATGTCGACGCAGACACCGGCCTCTTCCGGAGTGCCGGGCCCGGGCGACAGCAGTACACCCGCGAAGCCGTGCTGGGCATGCGCCGTCGACACCTCGTCGTTGCGCAGCACCTCGCATTCGGCGCCCAGCTGATACAGGTACTGGACCAGGTTGAAGACGAAGCTGTCGTAATTGTCGACGACGAGAATCCGCGCGCTCACTGGTTGTCCACCGTCACATCGTTGAAGGGAAGCAGCGGTTCGGCCCACGGGAAGACGTACTGGAACAGCACATAGACCACCGCGAGCACAAGCACGAGCGAAATCAGCGCCCGCAACAAGGTGTTTCCCGGCAGATGCCGCCAGATCCAGCCGTACATGCCGTCCCTTCCGTCGCCGTACCACACCAGACTAACGGCGCAGTGCCTCAGGTTTCCCAGCCTCCACAGGCTGTGTGGCATCAAGGTGCGCCCAGACGATCAACCGGTGACTGCGACCCCATTCCGGTTCACAGGTCGTCAGCGTCAGATAGCGGCCCTCGCGTGTGTATCCGGACTTGGGTGGCACAGGGTCGATCACCGCGATGTCCGTGGGCACTGTTTTGTAGGGCCCCTTGTCGATCCGGTACGTGAACCATGTCCTGCCGTCGGTCAGCACCACCGCGTCGCCGGAGCGGAGCTTGGGGAAGTCCTTGAACGGGTCCCCATAGGTGCGGCGATGGCCCGCGACGGCGAAGTTGCCCTCCTGGCCGAGCTGCGCGGTGCTCGCGTAGTGGCCGAGGCCCTTCTTGAGGGTGTCGGTCTTCGTGCCTTCGAGCACGGGCTTGTTCCACGTGAAACCAAGCCTCGGGATGTACATGACGGCGAAGGAATCGCCGTCCTGGTACGGCGCCGGCGGCTCGGGGTTCTCGGGAGTCGGGGCCCCGGGCTCCTCGGACTCGGCCGCGACCGTCCCCTTCGACCACCGGTCCTGCAGGCTGGCGATCTGGTCGTCCATCGCGCTGTCGGCCTTCACGCCCGTCCATAAGAGCACGTAGGCGACGAACAGCACGATCACGCTGCCCACGGTGATACACAGTTCGCTCAACGTCCTGATGATCACTCGCATCGGCGGCTCCCGGCGCGCTTACTCCACAGGCTTCGCGTAGTGGAGATCCACTGTGCCCGAGTAGCCGGGAAGAGTCACTGGCCCTTCCTCCTCGACTTTCCAGCCGAGCCCATAGACGTTGACGTACACCATGTAGTTCTGGATCGCCGGCGACCCGGTCAGGGCCCTCTGCAGCTTCTCCGGGTCACCGATCGCCGTGATCTTGTACGGGGGCGAGTAGACCCGACCCTGAAGGATCAGGGTGTTGCCCACGCAGCGAACGGCACTGGTGGAGATCAACCGCTGATCCATGACCTTGATCCCCTTGGCACCGCCCTGCCACATCGCGTTGACCACGGCCTGCAGATCCTGCTGGTGAATGACCAGGAAGTCCGGCTGCGGCTCGGGATAGCCGGGGAGCTTGGCCGTGGCGTTCGGCGGCGCATCGTTCAGCGTGACCGTAAGCGCCTTGCCCTTGAGCTTCTGCGTACCCGCGTTCTTCTCCAGAGCAGCGAGCCTGTCGTCCTCCGCCTTCGTACTGCCGTCATCCCGCTCGGCCAGCGCCTCGACGTCCTCACGCAACGCCGCATTGCTCTCGTCGAGCCGGCCGTTCTTGTGACTGCGCTCCTGAATGAGATCAGAGAGCTTCAGCAACGAGGCATCTGTCCGGATATTGGTGCCCTTGGCCGTATTGAAACTGGTGAAGAAGATCAACCCGGCGAGAGCGAACACAGCCGCCGTCAGCACACGCACCGGACGAAATCGCCGCATACGCGCAGGGCTGGAACTCGCCTGGGGCGAGTCGGCAGAATTGCTCAACGTACCCTTATCTCCTTCGGCGCCGCGGAAGCACTACGCTAACGGACGCCCGGGGGAGCCCTAAGAGTCCCCTTGTACGCTGCCCCGGAGCCAGCCAACGTTCCCTGCGCGGCCACGCAGCGCATCGACAGGAGAGACCCTCGTGCCGAAGTCACGTATCCGCAAGAAGGCCGACTACACGCCGCCCCCGGCGAAGCAGGCAACCAACATCAAGCTGACCAGCCGCAGCTGGGTCGCCCCGGTCATGCTGGCCATGTTCCTCATCGGCCTGGCCTGGATCGTCGTTTTCTATGTGACGGACGGCTCACTGCCGATCGACGCCTTCGGCAACTGGAACATCGTGGTCGGCTTCGGGTTCATCGCCGCGGGATTCGCCGTTTCGACGCAGTGGAAGTAACGCGGCCCCAAGGTGTCGGGAAGCTGTACGGCACGTCCCGGTTCCCCTGCCCACGAGAGTTATCCACAGCCATCCACAACCGTCCACAGCGGCGGTGGAAAACATCCGAAGATCTGTGGATAACCCATCGGGCGTTGACACCGGTGTGACTGACCTACCGGGATCCGGCAGTCTGTTCGCCCCTTGTCCTGCCTGGGAAAACCCAGGTCAGCGACAAGGGGCACACCTGTTCCCGCACAGCATGCACAAGATCCGGCACAGTCTGTGGACAACATCGGCCTTCAGGTGAGCTGGCCGGTCCTGATGAGTGTCATGACCACAACCGCGACCAGCACCAGTGTGCAGACGCCGTACTGGATCAGAGCTCGCCGTCCACGCGGTGCGTGGACCATCGCGTAGCCGATGACCACGCCACCGACGAGACCGCCGATGTGGGCTTCCCAGGCGATGTTGCTCCACCCGAAGGTGAAGATCAGGTTGATCACCAGCAGGGCGATGACGGGGCGCATGTCGTAGTTGAGGCGCCGCATGAGTATGGCGGTGGCGCCGAAGAGGCCGAAGATGGCGCCGGAGGCGCCGAGTGAGGGCTGGTTGGGTTCGGCGAGCAGGTAGGTGAGGGCGCTGCCTGCGAGGCCGGAGATTGCGTAGAGGGCGATGTAGCGGGCGCGGCCGAGGGCTGCTTCGAGGGGGCCGCCGATCCACCACAGGCTGAGCATGTTGAAGGCGATGTGCATGACGCTGCCGTGCAGGAACATGGCCGTGACGAGGCGGTACCACTGTCCTTCGGCGACGCCTTCGACGCTGCCGAGGCCTGGCACGTATGCGAGCCCGAGGAGTTCGAAGCGCTCTTCGAAGCTGCTGCCGACGGAGAGCTGGACCAGGAAGAAGGCGAGGTTGAGGCCGACGAGGATCTTGGTGATGAGCCGGGGGTCCTCGGTAACCGTGCCGCCTGCGACGGTGCGGGGCTGGCTGGCGGTCGGTGAGTGGCCTGTGCCGGATCCGCTTCGTACGCATTCGGGGCACTGGAAGCCGACCGAGGCGCTGATCATGCACTCGGGGCAGATGGAGCGCTCGCAGCGGGTGCAGCTGATGCCGGTCTCCCGGTCGGGGTGCCGATAGCAGGTGGGCAGGCTCTGGGCGTCCTGCGGTCCTTGCGGGCTGCCTGGCACCTGGTCCATGGGGTCCCCTCATTCTCCGTACGACGGGCACACGGCGGTGTCCCTGGGACGCGTACCCCAATGCACCGCCCCGCCCTTCCTTCTACGGACGGGCGGGGCACATTGGTTCCCTGGCCTTGGCGGTTGTGAGCTGAGGTTCGGGGTCTCAGCGGGTCTCGACGACGACCGACTCGATGACCACGTCGCTGACGGGGCGGTCGGTGCGGGGGTTGGTCTGCGTCGAGGCGATGGCGTCGACGACCTTCTGGCTGGCCGCGTCGGTGACCTCGCCGAAGATGGTGTGCTTGCGGGTCAGCCAGGCCGTCGGGGAGACGGTGATGAAGAACTGTGAGCCGTTGGTGCCCGGGCCGGCGTTCGCCATGGCCAGCAGGTACGGCTTGTCGAAGGCGAGGTCGGGGTGGAACTCGTCCTCGAACTGGTAGCCGGGGCCGCCTGTGCCGTTGCCCAGGGGGTCACCGCCCTGGATCATGAATCCGCTGATCACCCGGTGGAAGACCGTGCCGTCGTAGAGCCTGTCCGTGGTCTTCTCCCCGGTCTCGGGGTTGGTCCACTCACGCTCGCCCTTGGCGAGCTCGACGAAGTTCCGGACCGTCTTGGGCGCGTGGTTCGGCAGGAGCCGGACTTCGATATCGCCTTGGTTGGTCTTCAGGGTGGCGTAGAGCTGCTCAGCCACGATCTGCCTTCCGTTGTCCTCTGTGACCTCTCGATCCTCGCACGGTCGGCGCTGCCCGTCGTGCGTCGCCACCGTTCTGAGCTGCTTCGTACCAAAGGGGCGCAGGGCCGGTGAATCCGTGGCATTGTCGTCGACAAGCCCTTGTTGCACCGTATTGATCAGTTATTACTCCGCGTGCGCGTGCAGTCGGTAAGCATGACCCGGATGCCCGCTCGCGAATGCCCCGGAGCGCTCCGACAGGCATGATCCCGATAAGGGTGGAAAGGTGAACTGTGTCTTTCTGGGGGATCTCCGCACTTCCCCCCGTACGCCACCGAGGAGGAGGATCCCGTGACCCGCATCGACAGCGTGCGCGCCGCGACCGGCTCGGCGAAGGGCAGCGTGCTGCACGCCGCGGAAGCGGTGGCGCCTTACGCCGACACGGCCAAGGACCGAGCCACGCACTACGCGCATGAAGCACGCGTACGGCTCGCGCCGAAGGTGTCGGCCGCCGCTCACCAGGCCGCCGATCAGGCTCGTACGCAATACGACGCCCATCTCGCGCCGCGTCTGGAGCAGGCACGCACTCATGTGCCGCCGAAGGTCGACTACGCCGCCCACGAGGCTGCGCTGCGCGCCCGCGTCGCCGCCCGGCAGGCCGCCGAGTACTCCCGGCCGAGGATCGAGCAGGCCAGGACGGCGGCCGGGCCTGTACGCGAGGAGGCCGCGGCCCGTAGTGCGGCGGCTCTGGCGGCGCTGCGCGGCCAGGTCTCGCCGAAGGAGATCGAGAAGCTGGCCCGTAAGCATCAGCGGCGGGCCAGGGTCGGTCGCCTCGCGAAGGGACTGGCTGTTCTGGGCGTCCTGGCGGGCGGTGCCTTCGCCGCCTGGAAGTGGTGGGACAAGCAGGCCAATCCCGACTGGCTGGTGGAGCCGCCGGCCGCCACGGAGGTGCCGGACACCGGTCAGCTGGCTTCGGTCGACGGCAGCGGCCAGGACGCGCTCGACCCGGAAGTCCAGGCGAAGCAGGCAGAGGCGGAGGCGGCGGAGCGCGACGAGCGCGGCTGACGGAGCCGGTTCGTGGCGGTTAGTGGCGGCTTTCACCCACTGGTTTCAACATCGCCAGGTTTCGATATCGCTGTGGGCGGGAGGCTGAGGTCTCCCGCCCACAGCGATGTTTCACGTGGAACCGGGGACCAGTGGAACCAGCCGAGGCGACCGACGCTCATGGATCAGGCAAAGCCGGTACAGAAAGGCCCCTCCAACCGCGTTTCCGCAGGTCGGAGGGGCCTTCCGGGGGTGGAGCCTAGGGGAGTCGAACCCCTGACATCTGCCATGCAAAGACAGCGCTCTACCAACTGAGCTAAGGCCCCGGATGGGAAGCGTCCGCCGGGAGAATCTTCTCCCGGAAGAGCGTCGCAGCCCAGAGTACCGGGTTACCCCCAGGATCCTGCAAAAGGATTGGGGTCCCAGCGAACGACCACTCTCCATAAGATGCTCGACGTGGTTCGCTTCAGCGAACCGCGGTACGAAGCGATGGGGAGACGCGAATGGACGCCGCACAGCAGGAAGCAACCGCCAGAGCGCGGGAGCTTCAGCGGAATTGGTACGGAGAGCCGCTGGGGGCGCTCTTCCGTAGGCTCATAGACGACCTGGGGCTCAACCAGGCTCGTCTGGCGGGGGTATTGGGACTGTCCGCACCGATGTTGTCGCAGCTGATGAGTGGTCAGCGCGCCAAAATCGGTAACCCGGCGGTGGTGCAGCGAGTGCAGTTGCTGCAGGACCTCGCCGGTCAGGTCGCCGACGGCAGCGTGAGCGCCGCCGAGGCCACCGAGCGCATGGATGAGATAAAGAAGTCGCAGGGGGGCTCGGTGCTCAGCAACAGCACGCAGTCGTCGAGCAGTTCGGGGGCTCCCACGGTCAAGCGCGTGGTACGCGAGATACAGTCGCTGCTCCGCTCCGTGTCTGCTGCTGGGGACATCATCGAGGCGGCGAACACCCTCGCCCCGAGCCACCCGGAACTGGCAGAGTTCCTCCGGGTCTACGGGGCGGGCCGCACCTCCGACGCGGTCGCGCACTACCAGTCCCACCAGAGCTGAGCCCACGGCCCGGCCGCTGAACGTCCCGTATCCGCAGGTCTGTTGAGCCTGCTGGTTGCGGGTAGCGAGGCAGCCGGGCCTCTCGATGAGGCAGCCGTGCCGACTGCCGAAGGGGGAGCGACGCACGACCATGGGTGAGGTCTTCGCCGGCCGGTACGAGCTGGCCGATCCGATCGGACGCGGGGGAGTCGGTGCGGTCTGGCGCGCCTGGGACCACCGTCGGCGCAGGTATGTGGCCGCCAAGGTCCTGCAACAGAGCGATGCGCACGCGCTGTTGCGCTTCGTACGGGAGCAGGCGCTGCGGATCGATCACCCGCATGTGCTCGCTCCCGCCAGCTGGGCGGCCGACGACGACAAGGTCCTCTTCACGATGGATCTGGTGGCCGGAGGCTCGCTGGTCCATCTCATCGGGGACTACGGTCCCTTGCCGCCGGTGTTCGTCTGCACTCTGCTCGACCAGCTGCTGGCGGGGCTTGCCGCGGTGCACGCGGAGGGGGTCGTCCACCGAGACATCAAGCCTGCCAACATCCTGCTGGAGGCGACCGGAACGGGCCGTCCGCGGCTGCGGCTGTCCGACTTCGGCATCGCGATGCGTCTGGGCGAGCCACGGCTGACGGAGACCAACTACGTAGTGGGGACGCCCGGTTACCTCGCACCGGAGCAACTGCTCGGCGAGGAGCCGGACTTCCCCGCCGACCTGTTCGCCGTGGGTCTGGTCGCGCTCTATCTGCTGGAAGGCGCCAAGCCCGACGCCAAGGCGCTCATCGAGTACTTCGCGGATCATGGCACCCCGGGTGCCCCGGAGGGCGTTCCCGAGCCGCTGTGGCAGGTCGTGGCCGCCTTGGTGCAGCCGGACCCACAAGCGCGATTCCGCACCGCCACGGGGGCGCGCAAGGCCCTCGCCGCGGCTAGGGAGCTCCTGCCGGACCCCAGCCCCGACGACGATGTGATCGAGATCTTCGACCAACTCGGCCCACTCCCGCCGGGGTTCGGCCCGGAGGGTCCACTCCCTGCGGGGCTCGAACACGACAGACCGCTGCCAGGGCCCGGCCCGTACGGACCGCTGCCCGCTGAGTCCGGACCAGACGGCGCACTCCCACCCACACCTGACCGAGGGCACAACAGCACTCCCCAGCGCCCCAACTCGGGCCACGACAGCGCGACTCAGCGCCCCAGCGCGGGCACCGCGCCACCACCTCCGCAGACGGGTGCCGTCTCGTCTCCGGCCCACGCGGGCGCCGTACCCCCTCATGACACGTCCACGGCCGTACCCCCTGTCGGCACCCCCACGCCCGACGCCGTACCACCTC
>NZ_JAAKZX010000189.1 GCF_011045025.1 Streptomyces ureilyticus | reverse complement strand
GCGCGCATCTCCCCAAGTGGTTCGCATGGGCGACCGCAGCGGGCTCCCTTGCCCTCGCCGTCGGCATCGGCCTGGCGCTCGCGGTCGTCGTCGCCCTCGAAGGTTCCGCGACTGTCCTCGTCGAGGCCACGTGGCCGAGACGGCCCACCTGGAGCGGCACTCCCGGGCAGCGCCCCCGCGATACCCGGCCTCCGCGGCGCGGTGTCGGGGTCGCGTCTCGGCAGCGGGCCCGTCGTTTCGGCGGCGGTCTCGGAGGGTTGGTCCTCGGCCCCGCTCGGCGGATTCGGCGGGCGCGGAGGGACGGGGGTGCGACGCGCTTCCGTGCTCAATGCACCCCCCGTTTCCTCGTGCTCGGGCAACCGGCCCGCCAAAGGAACTCCTCCGGACTGTTCCCTTCCTGCGTCCGCGTCACTCTACGGGCTGACACTGTGCGAGTGGGAACCAGTACGCGGGCCCGCGGCATCTGCCCGGAACGTCCCCCTACCCTGCGGTAATCACGTCTGGCAGGCTTCGTGGCATGACTGGCCGCAGCGCAGACCGGGCCCGCTACGACCGGGCCACCGCCCATCTCGACGCCCCCCTCGCGATCGTGGATCTGGAGGCCTTCGACGCCAACGCGGAGGATCTGACACGAAGGGCGGCCGGCAAGCCGATACGCGTCGCGAGCAAATCCGTACGCTGCCGGGCCCTTCTCGAACGCGTCCTGGCCCGGGACGGCTTCGCCGGGATCATGTCGTTCACGCTGGACGAATCGCTGTGGCTGGCCCGCTCCGGATTCGAGGACGTACTGCTCGCCTACCCGTCCGCGGACCGCAAGGCGTACGCGGAACTGGCGGGCGACCCCAAACTCGCCGCCTCCGTCACCGTCATGATCGACGACCCGGCCCAGCTGAAGCTGATCGACGACGCCCGGGACGGCGGACGCGAAGTGGTGCGCGTCTGCCTGGAGTTGGACACCTCGCTGAAGCTGCTCGGCGGACGGGTACGCGTCGGCGCCCGCCGTTCGCCACTGCACTCCCCCGCACAGGTCGCCGAGATGGCCCGCGCGGTAGCCCGGCGGCCCGGCTTCCGGCTGGTGGGGATCATGGCGTACGAGGGGCATATCGCCGGTGTCGGCGACGCCCTGCGCGGACGGCCGCTGCGGTCGCGCGCCATCCGGCTGATGCAGGCCGCCGCCCGCAGGGAACTGGCCCAGCGGCGCGCCGAGGTGGTGCGCGCGGCACGGGCCGTGACGCCGGACCTCGAGTTCGTCAACGGCGGCGGCACGGGCAGCGTCCAGCACACCGCCGCCGAGGACTCCGTCACCGAGATCGCGGCCGGATCGGGGCTCTATGTCCCGCGTCTCTTCGACAACTACACCTCGTTCAGCGGGCGTCCGGCCGCGCTCTTCGCCCAGCCCGTCGTCCGCCGGCCGGGCCTGGGCGTCGTGACCGTCCTCGGCGGCGGCTACCCGGCCTCGGGTGCGGCGGGAGCCGACCGGCTGCCCGAGCCGTACCTCCCCGAGGGGCTGCGGTACGACCCTCAGGAGGGAGCCGGCGAGGTGCAGACCCCGCTGCTCGGCTCCCCCGCCGACGATCTGCTGATCGGCGACAAGGTGTGGTTCCGGCACGCCAAGGCCGGTGAACTGTGCGAGCGGTTCGAGGCGCTGCACCTGGTGGAGGGCGACACAGTGACGGCGACAGTCCCGACGTATCGAGGCGAAGGTCACACCTTCCTGTAGCCGTACCAGCCATCGGCCGTAGCTGTAGACGTACCAGCCCTCGGCCGTACGCGGCTACCGCGTGGGCCCGACGCTGCTGCCCACCCCTCCGCTCGTGTCCCCGTCACCCACCGGCCGGATCCCCTTGGTGATCTTGTCCATGTCGGTGAGCGGCGGCGCGTCCTCCCCGGCGTCGATCACGTACCGCACCATGACCGGTGCCCCGGAGCCGACGCTGGACGCGAACGCCAGCGACTGGACGTACCCCCCGGGCCCTTTCTCGGTCTTGACCCGCCAGCGTACGAAGTACCCGGTGCGGCCCGCGACCGCGACCGGTCCCTGCTTGACCAGCTTCTTGGACGTGATGCCGCCGTAGAGCCTGCGGTCGAGCTGGTCGCGGTCGTAGGCCTGGTCCGCCGCCTCCGAGATGTCGGCCTTGGCGAGCGCCTCGGGGGACTTCTCGTCGTTCGCGGTCACCGTGCGCGAGATGACCTTGCCGTGACGGCACTGTCCGTCGTCGCCCGGGCAGGTGTAGGTGTCGGGCGTGACCATCACGACGTAGTCCTCGGCGACGAACTCGGGTCTGACCCAGCCGTCGAGAAGCGGAAAGGTGATGCCGTTGAGCTCGTCCACGACCGTGAGGGGGTCGTCGGCCGACGGTTCGGAGGTGGACTCCGAGGGCGTGGGCGACGGCGGGTCGCTCGCGGGCGCGGAGGACTCGGGCGCCGGGGTGGTGTTCGCCTCCGGGGAGCCGTCGTCCCGGTTCAGGACGACGGCTCCGATGACGATCGCGGCGACCAGCACGGCTGCCGCGGCGATCATGGCGATGACCTTCGCACGGCCGGCGCCGCCGCCGGGGCCACCGGGCTCGGGGGCGAACCCGGGCTGCGCCAAGGGCTGCTGGGGCACCGTCTCGGGGGCGCGCATGTGCTCGGTCCACCTGGTCCCGTCCCACCAGCGCTCGACATGCGGCGCCGAGGGGTCGGGGTACCAGCCGGGCGGGGGCGTCATGCTCATTCCCGCACTGTAAGCGCCCCTCCACCGTCAGTGCACGGCCCTCTACAGAGGCGTGACGTAGGCGCCCGAAATCCCGCCGTCCACGAGGAAGTCGGTCGCGTTCACGAACGAGGAGTCGTCGCTGGCCAGGAAGGCGACCGCCGCGGCCATCTCCTCGGCTTCCGCGAACCGCCCGACCGGGATGTGCACGAGACGGCGCGCGGCCCGCTCCGGGTCCTTGGCGAACAGCTCCTGGAGGAGCGGGGTGTTGACCGGCCCCGGGCACAGGGCGTTGACGCGGATGCCCTCGCGGGCGAACTGCACCCCCAGTTCGCGGGACATGGCTAGGACGCCGCCCTTGGAGGCGGTGTACGAGATCTGGGAGGTCGCCGCGCCCATCCGGGCCACGAACGACGCCGTGTTGATGATGGAACCCTTGCCCTGGCGCCGCATGTAGGGAATCGCGGCCTTGCAACACAGGTACACGGAGGTGAGGTTGACCTCCTGGACCCGCTTCCACGCCTCCAGTCCCGTCTCCAGGATGGAGTCGTCGTCCGGCGGCGAGATCCCCGCGTTGTTGAAGGCGATATCGACCGAGCCGTAGGTGTCGTACGCGGTCTTGAACAGCGCCTCCACCTGCTCGGGGTCGGTGACGTCGACCTTCACGAAGATCCCGCCCACCTCCTCGGCGGCCCCCTTGCCGCGCTGCTCGTCCACGTCGCCGCAGACGACATGGGCGCCCTCGGAGGCGAGGCGGCGCGCGGTGGCGAGGCCGATGCCGCTGCCGGCACCGGTGATGACGGCGGTGCGGCCGACAAGGCGGCGGCAGATGCTCTCTTCGGTCACTGTGCGGGACCCTCCGTGCTGATGAAGACGTTCTTGGTCTCGGTGAAGGCGGTGAGCGCGTCCGGGCCGAGTTCACGGCCGAGCCCGGACTGCTTGTAGCCGCCGAACGGGGTCCAGTAGCGGACGCTGGCATGGGAGTTGACGGACAGGTTCCCGGCGCGTACGGCCTGGGACACGCGCAGCGCCCGGCCGACGTCCCGGGTCCAGATGGAGCCGGAGAGTCCGTACTCGGTGGCGTTGGCGAGCCGGATCGCGTCCGCCTCGTCCTCGAAGGGCAGCACGACGGCGACCGGTCCGAAGACCTCCTCGACGGCCACGCGCGCGTGCGGCTCGATTCCGGTCAGGACGGTGGGCGGGAACCAGAAGCCGGGGCCTTCGGGGGCGGTGCCGCGGATGCCTTGCAGATCGTCGGTGACGTACGAACGTACGCGTTCCAGCTGAGCCTTGGAGATCAGTGGGCCCATCGCGGTCTTCTCGTCGGCCGGGTCGCCGACGAGGACGGACTCGACGGCGGGGGCGAGGAGTTCGAGGAAGCGGTCGTACGCCGCGCGCTGGACGAGGACGCGGGTGCGGGCGCAGCAGTCCTGGCCGGAGTTGTCGAGGAAGGACATGGGGGTGGCCGCGGCGGCGGCTTCGATGTCGGAGTCGGCGAAGACGATGTTGGGGCTCTTGCCGCCGAGTTCGAGGGTGACGGGCTTCAGGAGCGCCGAGCCCTTTGCCAACACCTGTTTGCCCACGGGCGTTGATCCCGTGAAGACGATCTTCGCCACTCCGGGATGCTCGACGAGCGCGTTGCCCGCGACGGAACCCACGCCCGGGAGTACCTGGAACAACCCCTCGGGAAGCCCGGCCTCCAGGGCGAGTTCGGCCAGCCGCAGCGCCGTCAGCGGGGTCGTCTCGGCGGGCTTGAGGATGACGGCGTTGCCCGCCGCGAGCGCCGGAGCGGTGCCCCAGGCCGCGATGGGCATCGGGAAGTTCCAGGGCGCGATCACACCGACGACACCGAGGGGTTCGAGGATCGTGACGTCGAGCCCGCCGGCGACGGGGATCTGCCGCCCGGTCAGCCGCTCCACTCCCCCGGCCGCGTAGTCGAGCAGATCGCGTACGTTGCCGGCTTCCCAGCGGGCGTTGCCGATGGTGTGCCCGGCCTCCCGCACCTCCAACTGGGCGAGTTCCTCGAGGTGTTCGTCGACGGTGACGGCGAAGCGGCGCAGCAGCCGGGCCCGCTCGCCCGGCGCGAGGGCGGCCCACCCGGACTGCGCCTGCGCCGCCCGTACGACGGCGGAGTCGACGTCCTCGGCGCCGGCGGCCGGGACGGTGGCGATGACCTCCTCCGTCGCCGGATTGAGGACCTGGAGCTGATGCTCGTACGACACGGACGGACCTTTCTACATGCGTTCGAAGGAGCGGCGCAGCTCCCAGTCGGTCACCGCGGCGTCGAAGGCCTGGAGTTCGACGCGGGCCATGTTGCGGTAGTGGGCGACGACCTCGTCCCCGAAGGCGGCCTTGGCGATGGGGCTGGTCTCCCAGAGCTCGGCGGCCTCGTGCAGGGTGGTGGGGACGTGCTCGTACTCGCCGGTGTACGCGTTCCCCGCGCACGCCTCCGGCAGCTCCAGTTTCTGCTCGATGCCGTACAGACCGGCCGCGACGAGTCCCGCGACGGCCAGGTACGGATTGACGTCGCCGCCGGGCAGCCGGTTCTCGAAGCGCATCGAGCGGCCGTGGCCGACCACACGCAGGGAGCAGGTGCGGTTGTCGTAGCCCCAGGCGGCGGCGGTCGGTGCGAAGGAGCCGGGCTGGAATCTCTTGTACGAGTTGATGTTGGGCGCGTACAGCAGGGAGAAGTCCCTGAGTGCGGCCAGTTGTCCGGCGAGGAAGTGCCGCATCACGTCGGACATGCCGCCGGGCCCGTCGCCGGCCATGGCGTTGCGGCCGTCCTTGTCGGCGAGCGAGAGGTGGATGTGACAGGAGTTGCCCTCGCGCTCGTTGTACTTGGCCATGAAGGTGAGCGAGACGCCCTCCTGGGAGGCGATCTCCTTGGCGCCGGTCTTGTAGATGGCGTGCTGATCGCAGGTGACCAGGGCCTCGTCGTACTTGAACGCGATCTCGTGCTGCCCGGGATTGCACTCGCCCTTGGCGGACTCGACGATCAGCCCCGCGGCCTGCATCTCATTGCGGATACGACGCAGCAGAGGCTCAATACGGCCCGTACCGAGCACCGAATAGTCGATGTTGTACTGGTTCGCCGGGGTCAGCCCCCGATAATTGGCGTCCCAGGCCTGCTCGTACGTGTCCTTGAAGACGATGAACTCCAGCTCGGTGCCGACTTGCGCGGTGTAGCCGTATTCGGCCAGGCGTTCCAGCTGGCGGCGGAGTATCTGGCGGGGCGCGGCGACGACGGGCGAGTCGTTGTTCCAGGCGAGGTCGGCGATGAGCATGGCCGTACCGGCGTTCCACGGGACCTTGCGCAACGTGCTGAGATCCGGACGCATGGCGAAGTCGCCGTAGCCGCGGTCCCAGGAGGACATCTCGTACCCGTCGACCGTGTTCATCTCGGTGTCGACCGCGAGGAGGTAATTGCAGCCCTCCGTACCGTGCTGGAGGACATCGTCGAGGAAGAAGCGCGCGGCGAACCGCTTGCCTTGGAGCCGCCCTTGCATGTCCGGGAAGGCCAGGACGACAGTGTCGATCTCGCCGCTCGCGACGAGAGCGTGCAGCTCCTCCACGCTGAGTGGTGGTGTGCGGTGGGCCACGGAAAGGCCTCCTTCGGTCAGCCGAGAGCCATAAGGTATTGCCGAGAACCATTGCTTGGGAAGGGGGCACGGCGAGATGACGCAGCCGGATGCGCACGGCGAGAACGGCCGGCCGGGCGATCAGCTGGCACCCGTCCTGCGGCCGGTCCGCGCGGGCAACGGCTTCGAGGAGGCACTGGAGCAGATCCTCCAGGTGGTACGGCTCGGCCTGGTGCCCGGTGGTGAACGGCTGCCCGCCGAGCGGGAGTTGGCGGACCGGCTCGGGATCAGCCGGGTGACGCTGCGCGAGGTGCTGAAGGTGCTTCAGGACCAGGGTCTGGTGGAGTCGCGGCGCGGGCGGTACGGCGGCACGTTCGTCCGGCCCAGGACCGAGGCGCCCGGTGAGGCCGAGTTGCGCCGCCGGGTCGAGGGCGTGGACATCGAGGACGTACTGCGCTTCCGCGAGGTCCTGGAGGTGGGCGCGGCCGGCCTCTGCGCGGCCCACGGCCTGTCCGCCGACCAGTCGGCGCGCCTGCGCGAGGCCCTCGCCCGCACACGCGACGCGCCCCTGGCGGACTACCGGCGCCTCGACACACTCCTCCACCTCACGCTCGCCGAACTATGTGGTTCGCCGACCCTCACCGCCCAGTACGCGGCCGTACGCGCAACCGTGAACGACCTGCTGGACTGCATCCCGCTCCTGGTGCGGAACCTGGAGCACTCGCAGCAGCAGCACACCGCCCTGGTGGAGGCCGTGCTCGACGGGGACGCCGACGGGGCGCGGGAGATGATGCGCGAGCACTGTGAGGGAACCGCCGCCCTGCTGCGCGGCTTCCTCGCGTGACGTGCCGCGGCTTCCACGCGAGACGCGATTAACGGGCACGTAACGCACGCCTCTTGCTTTCTGACCCCGTGGCCCGCAAAGGTATGGATCCGTTCCATTGCGCTTCGCTGTGCCGCCGGGGGCCCCTTGTGTGCCTCGGGCCCCTTTCACCCGAGCGTCCACCGCCCTTTGGGGAGTCCGCCCATGTCCATCGATTCCACCAAGCCACCCGCCGCCCCGGAGGGGGACGACTATCTGGAGCGCAGGAGCCTGCGCCGGGGCAGCGCCGGCTGGCTGCTGCTCACCGGACTGGGCGTCGCGTACGTCGTCTCCGGCGACTACTCCGGCTGGAACTTCGGACTCGCCGAGGGCGGCTTCGGCGGCCTAGCGATCGCCATGGTCCTCATGGGCCTGATGTACACCTGCATGGTCTTCGCGCTCGCCGAGCTGTCCTCCATCCTGCCCACGGCGGGCGGCGGCTACGGCTTCGCGCGCCGGGCGCTCGGCCCCTGGGGCGGCTTCCTGACCGGCACGGCGATCCTCATCGAGTACGTCCTCGCGCCCGCCGCCATCTCCATCTTCATCGGCGACTACGTCGAGTCGCTGGGCCTGTTCGGGCTCACCTCCGGCTGGCCGGTGTACCTGGCCTGCTTCGTGATCTTCATCGGCATCCATCTGTGGGGCGTCGGCGAGGCGCTGCGCTTCAGCTTCGTCGTCACGGGGATCGCGGTGCTGGCGCTGCTGGTGTTCGCGGTCGGCGCGTTCCCGGACTTCGACGCCTCGAACCTCGACGACATCCCGGTGGACGAGAGTGCCTTCGGGGCCAGTTCCTGGCTTCCCCTGGGCCTGCTGGGCATCTGGGCCGCGTTCCCGTTCGGCATGTGGTTCTTCCTGGGGGTCGAGGGCGTGCCGCTCGCGGCCGAGGAGACCAAGGACCCGGCCCGTACGCTGCCGAAGGCCATCCGCTGGTCGATGGCCATCCTGGTCTTCCTGGCCCTGATCACCTTCTTCGCCGCCGCCGGGGCGCGAGGCTCGGACGCCATCCAGGGAGCGGGCAACCCACTCGTCGAGGCGCTCCAGCCCGACGGTGAGGCGACGACGCTGAGCCGGATCGTCAACTACGCGGGGCTCGCGGGCCTGGTCGCGTCGTTCTTCTCCCTGATCTACGCCGGCTCACGTCAGCTCTTCGCGCTCTCGCGGGCCGGCTACCTGCCCCGCTTCCTGTCCCTGACGAGCAGCCGCAAGGCCCCCTACCTGGGCCTGCTGGTGCCGGGCGCGATCGGCTTCGCGCTGGCCGCGGCCACGGGCAACGGCGCGCGCATGCTGAACGTGGCGGTCTTCGGCGCCACCATCTCGTACGCGTTGATGTCGCTCTCGCACATCGTGCTGCGCCGCCGCGAGCCGGACCTCGAGCGGCCGTACCGTACGCCGGGTGGTGTGCTGACGTCCTCGGTGGCGCTGGTGCTGGCGTGTTCCGCACTGGTGGCGACGTTCCTGGTGGACGTGACGGCGGCGGTCATCGCACTCGCGGTGTACGTGGTGGCGGTCGCCTACTTCGGCCTCTACAGCCGCAAGCACCTGGTGGCGAAGGCACCTGAGGAGGAATTCGCGGCGCTGGCGGCCGCCGAGGCAGAGTTGGAGCGGAACTGATCCAGGAGACCACGAGAAGGGGTTCATGGTGGGCGGCAGGCCACTGATCGGAGTCAGTACGTATCTGGAGTCGGCACGCTGGGGTGTGTGGGAGCTGGAGGCGGCGCTGCTGCCCGTCGGGTATCCGCGGCTGGTGCGGGACGCGGGCGGGCTGGCCGCGATGCTGCCGCCCGACGATCCCGCGCATGCCGCGGCAGTCGTCGCCCGGCTCGACGGGCTCGTGATCGCGGGGGGTCCGGACGTGGATCCGGCGCGGTACGGGGCCGCTCGTGAGCCTCGTACCGGGCCCGCGGCCGGTGAGCGGGACAGTTGGGAACTCGCCCTGATCGACGCCGCGCTCGCCTCCGGCACTCCGCTGCTGGGGATCTGCCGGGGGATGCAACTGCTGAACGTCGCCCTCGGGGGGACTCTCGTGCAGCACATCGAGGGGCATGCCGAGGTGGTGGGCGTCTTCGGCCGCCACACCGTGAAGCCGGTTCCCGGCTCTCTGTACGCCGGTCTGGTGCCCGAGGAGACCTCAGTCCCCACCTACCACCACCAGTCCGTGGACCACCTCGGTGCCGGTCTCACGGCTTCCGCGTATGCGGCGGACGGGACGGTGGAGGCGCTGGAACGCGCCGGTCTGGGCTGGGTGTTGGGGGTCCAGTGGCACCCGGAGATGGGCGACGACCTCCGGGTCATGCGCGGCCTTGTGCGAGCGGCCGCCTGAGCGAGGGGTTCCTTTCCCCACCAGCCAGGACGGACCGTCAGTCGACAACGAACCCAACCGCTCAACCGCCGGAGGCAACGGTCAACGACAAAAGATCCCGCGCCGGCCCCGCCGGCCGATGCCCCGCCGGCCACACCGCCCGAAGCGCCCGGCTGAGACGCACATCCGCCACAGGAACCGAGACGAGCCGGCGGGCCGACAACTCCTCGCCGAGCGCCAGCTCGCTCAGTACCGCCGGCCCCGCACCACTGACCACGGAGGCCTTCACCGCCGTAGTGGACGAAAGCTCGATCAACGGGCGGGCCAGCCCGCCGAGCGCCGCGTCCAGGACCTGACGCGTACCGGAACCCTTCTCCCGAAGAATCAGCGGCGTCGACGCCAGCTCCGCCGCGGCCAGCGGCCGACGCCGCCGCGCCCACGGATGCCCGGGCGCCGTCACCACGATCAGCCGGTCGTGGGCGATGACCGCCGAGTCGAGCCCGGTCGGCACGGACAACCCCTCCACGAAGCCGAGGTCCGCCTCGTCGGCGAGGAGCCGCTCGGCCACGACAGCGGAGTTCCCGGCGAGCAACGACACGGCCGTGTCCGGACGCTGGGCGCGCAGCGCGATCAGCCACCCCGGCAGCAGATACTCGGCGATCGTCATGCTCGCGGCGACGCGCAACCTCGAGTCACGCCGGTCCCGCAGCGCCTGCGCCCCGGCGTCGAAGGCCTCCGCCGCCTCCACGATCCGCTGCGCCCAGTCCGTCACCAGCGCACCGGCGTCCGTGAGCCGCGACCCGGTGGGCGAACGGTCCACCAGGGCCACCCCCAACTGCCGCTCCATCGACCGAATCCGGCTGCTGGCCGCCGGCTGCGTGATCCCCAGCTCCCGAGCCGCCCGCCCCAGACTCCCCAGCCGCGCCACAGCAAGCAGCAACTCCAACGCCCCGAGCTCGGGCACCCGCCGCCCAAGCCCTCCAGAGAACCCGGGAAACTCCTGTTCAGCCACGCCCATAAGCCCACTCTATGTGCAGGAGAAAAGCCACAACGCACCCGCACCCATCACTCGCACCCGACCATGAACCCAACCGAAGACGAACCCATCCGCCCCAACCGCCGGAGGCACTCCGCACCCGCTCAACCGCCGAACGAAACCGGCCTGCTCAACCGCCGAAGGAAACCGCCCTGCCGACCAGCAACGGCGCCTCCCCCAACGAAGGCCCATACCAGGTCAAATGCCGCCCACTGACGAGCGCACAGGCCCGCCCCGGAAACGCCTCAGGCCCGTCCTCGGCCGTGAACCGGTACGGCTCATCCGGCAGCAGCACGACATACTCCGCCGCCTCCGCGGACCTCAACTCCTCGATCGGCACCCGCGGATAGCGCTCCGCGTGCGTGGCGTACACGTTGTCCACGCCCAGCCGCGCCAGTACGTCACCCGCGAAGGTGTCCCGGCCGAGCACCATCCACGGCCGCCGCCAGATCGGCACAACGGCACGGCGGCGACGCGACGGCACCGGCAGGTCCGCCCACACCGCCTCCGCCTCGTCCAGCCACCGCGGCCGGGCCCGAACCCCACATGCCTCAAGCACCCGCTCCAGCTCACGAAACGCCTGAGGCACATCCCGCACCTCGGTCACCAGAACCTCGAGCCCTGCTTCCCGCAGGGCGGTCAGATCCGGCTCCCGGTTCTCCTCCTCGTTGGCGATCACGAGGTCGGGCGCGAGCCGTACGATCCGCTCGACGTCCGGGTTCTTCGTGCCCCCGATCCGTACGACATCGAGATCGGCGGGATGGCTGCACCAGTCCGTCGCCGCCGCCAGCACACCCGGCGCCGAGGCGGCCACCGCCTCCGTGAGGGACGGGACCAGGGACACCATCCTCACCGGCACACGACCCGCACCCCTCACCGCTGCGCGTCCTCCGCCGCCTCGATGTGGTCCGCGACCGCCACGACCAGCACACGGGTGTCCGGCACGGTCGCCCGCCACCGGTGCCGTACGCCACCGGTCATGTACAGCGTGTCGCCGCGCCCCAGCCGGTACGCGCGGCCTTCCGCCTCGACCTCGACGGCGCCATCCGCGACGTACATCAACTCGTCGTTGCGGTGCTGGAATTCGCGGCCCGCGTCGTGGTCGCCGCTGAACTCCATGGCGTGCAACTGATGGTGACCGCGCACCAGGGGGCGTACGAGGGGCTCGTGGGTGAACTCGGAGTCGTCGGAGCGCACGACGTCGACGCTGCGCGCCGGGTCGGCGGCGGCGAGGAGTTCGACGCAGGTCGTCCCGAGGGCGTCGGCGACGCGCTGCAGGGAGCGCATGCTGGGCCGGGCCCGCTCGTTCTCGACCTGGCTCAGGAACGGCACCGACAGTCCGCTGCGCTCGGCGACGACGGCGAGGGTGAGCTCCAGTGCCCGGCGCCGCCGCCGGACGGCCGCGCCCACCCGAAGGGCGTCTTTGTTGTCGTCCATCGCTTCGGCTCCCTCCTGTGCGTCGTCGGTGCGGGGTCGGGGCGGGCGGCTCGGTGACGGCCCGGTGCTCGTACGTCTCGTACCTCTCGTACGTCCGGAGTACTACATACGAGGAACGTACGAGCCAATGTCTCCCGATGTTTTGTTTGCACCCTACGCACGTTCGGCAAACCGTTTCACGCGGCCGTCACAAGGCCGTAAACAAAGGGGTGGGCTTTCGCCGCACCGGAACCACACGGTCCCCGCGGGCGAAGCCCACCCCTCAGCCGACTGCTGCCGCACTACCGCATCGCTACGGAGTCATCCGGCTCACCATGTCCGGGTGCTCCTTGAGCCACGCCTCGACGGCCTCCTCCTCGTTGCCCTGGCCGCGGTCCTTGATCTCGGCCTCCAGGGTGCCGAGTTCCTCCTCGCTCATCTTGAAGTTCTTGATCCACTTCGTGAGCTGCGGGTACTGGCCCGGGAACGCCTTGTTGGTGATCGTGCGGATCGTGTTCCCCTCGCCGAACAGCTTCTTCTCGTCCGACAGTTTGGTGAGCTCGTACTCGCTGTAGGCCCAGTGCGGGGACCACAGGACGGCGATGATCGGCTCCTTCTTGGCGTACGCGCGCTTCAGCTCGGCCAGCATCGCGGGCGTGGAGCCGTCGACGACCTCGTACTCCTTGTCCAGGCCGTAGCCGGGCAGAACGTCCTTCTTGAGCAGGTTCATCTCGCCGGTGCCCGGCTCGATGCCGATGATCTTGCCGCCGAAGGTGTCGGCCTTGCCCTTGAGGTCCGCCAGGGACTTCACGTCCTTCACGTACGAGGGCACGGCGAGTTCCAGCGAGGTCGGCCGGTACCAGGTGCCCAGGTCTCTCAGGTTTTTCTTGTACTTGTCCCAGTAGTTCGCCTGGGCGTACGGCAGCCACGCGTCGAAGTTGACGTCGATGTCACCGGTGGACAGGCCCGTGTAGACCGGGCCGACGTCCATCTGCTTGAGGTTCAGCGTGTAGCCGCGGCGGGCCAGGACGTTCTTCCACAGGTAGGTGACGGCGACGTTCTCGTCCCAGGGGAAGAAGGCGACGTCCACCGGTCGCTTCGCCTCCGCCAGGTCGCCGCCCGTTGAGTTCTCGACCGGGGCCAGCTTGTCGACGACGCCGGGGTTGGACTTCAGCCAGGCCTTCACGGCCTGCGGCTGCTTGCCGTCGCCCGCCTTGTTGATCTCCGCCTCGAGGCTGGTGAGCTGCTTCTCGGTCATCTTGAAGTTCTTGAGCCACTGGCCGACGACCGGGTTGTCCGCGGCGAAGCCCTTACGGGAGACCGTGTGCACGTCGTCGCCCTTGCCCCAGGCGCCCTTCGGGTCCTTGAGCTTCGTCAGCTTGTAGTCGTTGTACGCCCAGTGCGGCGACCACAGCGTGACGACGATGGGCTCCTTCTTGGCGTACGCGCGCTTCAGCTCGGCCAGCATGGCGGGCGTGGAGCTGTCGACGACCTTGTACTCCTTTTCGAGGCCGTACTCCCCCAGGACCTTGTCCTTGAGCAGGCCCATCATTCCGGCGCTGGACTCGATGCCGGTGATCTTGCCGCCGAACTCCGAGGCCTTGCCCTTGAGGTCCTCCAGGGAGTCGATGCCCTTCATGTAGGAGGGCACGCTCAGCTCCAGGGACGTCGGTCCGTACCAGGAGCCCAGGTCTTCGAGTTTCTTGCCGTACTTCTTCCAGTACTGCTCGTGGGTGGTCGGCAGCCAGGCGTCCGTCTGGAAGTCGATGTCGCCGGCGGCCAGCGAGGTGTACATCGGGCCGGCTTCGAGCTGCTTGGCCTCGACCTGGTAGCCGCGTTCCTCGAGGATCTCCTTCCAGAGGAAGGTGGAGGCGACGCCCTCGTCCCACGGGATGTAGCCGATGGTGATCTTCTTGCCCTGGCCGACGTTCGAGGAGCCGGCGGCGGTGGTCTCGGAGTTCGTACCGCCGAAGACGCCCATGCCGCCCGCGACCAGTGCGAGTACGACGACGCCGATCATGGCCACGGCGGGCCGGGGCCGGTAGGACCAGATCTTCAGGCCCTGCGCGGCGCGCAGCCGGGCGAGGGAGCGGCGGCCGAGCGGCGAGACCTGGGTGCCGAGCGAACTGGTCATACGGTCCAGGTAGATCGCCAGGATGACGATGGCGACTCCGGCTTCGGAGCCCAGGCCCACGTTCAGCTGGCCGAGGGCCTCGTTCACGTCGCCGCCAAGTCCGCCGGCGCCGACCATGCCCGCGATGGCGGCCATGGACAGGCCCAGCATGATGACCTGGTTGACGCCGGCCATGACCGTGGGAAGCGCCAGCGGCAGCTGAATGCGCAGCAGGGTGTTGCCGGGGGTGGTGCCGAACGCGTCGGCGGCCTCGACCAGTTCCTTGTCGACCTGACGGATGCCCAGCTCCGTCATGCGGACACCGGGCGCCAGCGCGAAGATCATGGTGGCCACGATGCCCGCGGGGGCGCCGGTGCCGAAGAACAGGATGGCCGGGATGAGGTAGATCATCGCGGGCAGCGTCTGCATGAAGTCGAGCACCGGCCGGACCAGGTTGCTCACCCGGTCGGAGCGCGCCGCCCAGATGCCCACGGGTACCGCGATGGCGAGCGCGATGATCGTCGCCACGAGGACCAGCGACAGGGTCACCATCGCGTTCTCCCACAGTTCGAGGGAGTCGATGAAGGCGAACCCGAGGAAGGTGAGGACACCGGCGGACGTGCCGCGCAGCCAGAAGGCGATCACGGCGAAGATGCCCGCGAGGAGGAGCGGCTCCGGGGCCTGGAGGACGGCGTTGATTCCGTCGTACGTGCCCTCGAAGACGGTCTTGAAGAAGTCGAAGAGCCACGCCATGTTGCTGAGCAGCCAGTCGACCGTGTCGTTGACCCAGTCGCCGAAGGGGATCCTAGGCACCGGTCTTCACCGCCTTGACAACCTTGTCACGCGGTGCGTCACAGGGCCTGGGCTCACCTTGTTCGTCACCCAGGAAGCCGATCAGGCGTTGCCGCGGTACGACTCCGACGAGTTTCTGCGTCTTGTCGAGCACCGCGACCGAATGCGGGACGCGGGCGCTGATCGCGCAGAGGTCCACGAAGGAGCTGTCGGGCCTCGCGGTCTCGCAGCCGCAGTCCGCCTCGTCACCCCGCAGGTTCGTGTCCATGACGGCGTCGGCCGTGAGGACGCGGGAGCGGTCGACGTCCTTGGTGAAGGAGGCGACGTAATCGCTTGCGGGGCGGACCAGGATGTCCTCGGCGGTGCCGATCTGCACGATGGCGCCGTCGCGCATCACGGCGATACGGTCGCCCAGGCGCATGGCCTCGTTGAGGTCGTGCGTGATGAAGACGATGGTCTTCTTGAGCTTCTTCTGGAGCTCGATCAGCTGATCCTGCATATCGCGGCGGATCAGCGGGTCGAGTGCGCTGAACGACTCGTCCATCAGGAGCAGGTCGGCGTCGGTGGCCAGCGCCCGGGCCAGTCCCACGCGCTGCTGCATACCGCCGGACAGCTCGTCGGGCCAGGACTTCTCCCAGCCGGCGAGACCACACATGGCGAGGGCGTCGGTGGCGCGCGTCTCGCGCTCGGCGCGCGGTACGCCCTGCACCTCCAGGCCGTATGCGGCGTTCTCGAGGACGCTGCGGTGCGGGAAGAGCGCGAAGTGCTGGAAGACCATGCTGATCTTCTTCGAGCGGACCTCGCGCAGCTCGCGGTCGCTCAGGGCGGTCAGGTCCTGGCCGTCGAAGAGTACTTGTCCCGCAGTGGGCTCCAGCAGTCCGTTGAGCATGCGCAGCAGCGTGGACTTGCCGGATCCGGACAGGCCCATGACCACGAAGGTCTGGCCCGGTTCGACCGTGAAGGACGCGTCGATCACCGCGGCGGTGGTGCCGTCGGCGCGCAGTGCCTCACGGTCACTTCCTTCGCGGAGTTGCTCGACCGCTTTCTCTGGTCGTCTGCCGAACACCTTGTAAAGGTGCTCGGCTTGCAGCCTTGATGACACTTGTACCTCTCAGGTCGAACGATGACGGCCCGCCTCCCCCGCCGACGGGCCGTGGAGCGACGCGGGGTCCGCCCGCATGGCCAGTCCCCTTCAACTCCCCATTTGTCAGGTGTGGTTGAAAATGGGACCGGCTTCGCTCCGGCTCGCACCTGCCCGGGGTTGTCTGGACCAAACGCAGGAGTGCTCCAGTTCACAGGCTGTTTACGTTTATCGAGTAGCGGTGTTCCACTTTGCCGACCGCCCCGCTCCGGACAGTGACTGTCAGTGGCGTACGGCATGATGCGTGGCGTGACGCAGCAGACGCAGACTTCTCGCCGGATCATGCTTCTCGACACCGCCTCGCTGTACTTCCGCGCCTATTTCGGAGTCCCGGATTCCGTGAAGGCCCCGGACGGCACACCGGTGAACGCGGTGCGGGGACTGCTCGAATTCATCGACCGCCTCGTACGGGACCGCCACCCGGACGATCTCGTGGCATGCATGGACGCGGACTGGCGGCCCCAGTGGCGCGTCGACCTGATCCCCTCCTACAAGGCGCACCGCGTCGCGGAGGAGCGCGAGACCGGCCCGGACGAGGAAGAGGTGCCCGACACTCTCTCGCCCCAGGTGCCGATCATCGAGGACGTCCTGGACGCGCTGGGCATCGCACGCGTGGGCGTCGCGGGTTACGAGGCGGACGATGTGATCGGCACGTTCACGGCCCGCGCCACCGGCCCGGTCGACATCATCACCGGCGACCGCGACCTGTTCCAACTGGTCGACGACAAGCGGCAGGTGAGGGTGCTGTATCCGCTCAAGGGCGTGGGCAACATGCAGCTCACGGACGAGGCCCTGCTGCGCGAGAAGTACGCGGTGGACGGTCCCGGGTATGCGGACCTGGCGCTGCTGCGCGGCGACCCGAGCGACGGCCTGCCGGGGGTGCCCGGCATCGGCGAGAAGACGGCCGCCAAGCTGCTGGCCGAGTTCGGCGACCTGGCCGGGATCATGGCGGCGGTCGACGACCCGAAGGCGAAGCTCACGCCCTCGCAGCGCAGACGCCTCGACGAGGCCCGGCCGTACGTGGCTGTCGCACCCAAGGTCATCAAGGTGGCCGACGACGCGCCCCTGCCGGTCGTGGACACGGCGCTGCCGAGCGCGCCGCGCGATCCGGCGGCCCTGGAGGAGCTGGCGGTGCGCTGGGGTCTGGGCGGCTCATTGCAGCGGCTGCTGGTGACGCTCGGATCGTGATCGGTGACGCCCCGCACTTCGCCCGTTCGGTCCGGCCCATCGCCTTTTCCAAGATCCGGGCCTTCGTCTTTTCCAAGATGTGGTCATCAACACCCCAAGCTTGGTCATCGACTTATGGAGCAAGAGGTGTTAACTAGGGGGAGGTGATAACTTAGGCAAGCCTTAGTAATGTTCGGGAGGCCGTCATGGCAGAGCGTCCGGCACGCAGGGTTCCGAAGCCCCACACCGCGCGGGTGATCCGCACGGAGCGGCTCACTCCGCATATGCAGCGCGTGGTTCTCGGCGGCGAAGGCCTCGCCGAATTCTCCGCGGGCAGCCGCACCGATCATTACGTCAAGCTGCTGTTCGGGGCGGAGGGCGTGACCTATCCGGAGCCCTTCGACATCGCCCGGATCCGCGAGGAGTTCCCGCGCGAGCAGTGGCCCGTGACGCGTACGTACACGGTGCGCGCCTGGGACCCGGAGCTGCGTGAGCTGACGCTCGACTTCGTCATCCATGGCGACGAGGGCCTGGCCGGGCCGTGGGCCACGCGGGTCAAGCAGGGCGAGCTCGTACGGTTCCTGGGTCCCGGCGGGGCGTACGCGCCCGATGCCGAGGCCGACTGGCATCTGCTGGCCGGGGACGAGAGCGCGCTGCCCGCGATCGCCGCCTCCCTGGAGGCGATGCCCGACGGCGCCAAGGTGTACGCCTTCGTCGAGGTCGAGGGCCCGGACGAGGAGCAGAAGATCGCCTCCGACGTGGAGGTCGTCTGGCTGCACCGCGGCGACCGCCCGATCGGCGAGGCCCTGGTCGAGGCCGTACGGGCGCTGGAGTTCCCGGAGGGCCGGGTATGCGCGTTCGTACACGGCGAGGCGGCCTTCGTGAAGGAGCTGCGCCGGCTGCTGCGTGTCGAGCACCAGATCCCGCGCGAGCACCTGTCCATCTCCGGCTACTGGCGCCTGGGCCACAACGAGGACGGCTGGCAGGCGGCGAAGAAGGACTGGAACGCACGGGTGGAGGCGGAGCAGGAGGCTGCGCCTGCCTCCGGCGGTTGAGCGGTTCGCCTACCGGGTGGGTG